>NZ_JAFUHT010000021.1 GCF_017468685.1 Methanobrevibacter sp. | reverse complement strand
TTGGGTTCTGATGATGATTATATTTATGTTGACCATAGTCATGATGATTCAGGTTTGGATGAGGATGCTGATGAGCCTAGGGTTGATTTGGGTTCTGATGATGATTATATTTATGTTGATCACAGTCAGGAGGAGGATTCAGGTTCTGATAGCCAAGATAATGTTTCTGATATTGCAGAAGAGTCTTCAGTTTATCAAAAATCCAAAAGAACCAATTTTGTCAAGTCCATCATTTCAGATGTTGTAGGTGGTGAAACTAGGTTGGAACCTCAGGAAGTCAAAACAGTTAAGGGTGAATTCATTGATGATGATGAGGAACCGTTGCATAAACCTGCTCCAAAGGATGATTTGGTTGTTGAAGCTGAAATCATTGGTGATGATGAATTTGATGACTATGATGAGGAATTAAACATCTTCAATGATAATCTGCCTGACTGGGATAATGATGATGACGATGTGTTAAATATTGTTGATGATGCCAAAAATGATTACTTGGATGAAACATTTGATGATGTTGAGATTGATGGGGATAAGAAAGTATTTGATTTAGAGGATGATGATTTAGTTCAAGAATCACAAAATAACGATTCAAATAATGAAGTTGAAATCAATTCTATTGAAGATAATGAAGACTTTATTCAAAATGATGCAATGGTTGGAGAAGTTGATAAAAAAGTTACTCAGGAACCTATACCGGATGATGGGGTTACTTATTATAAGGGTTCAAATGATGTGACAAGCAAACTCAGAAAAAACAATTTCTACTATGAAGAAGAAAAGCCACGTTCAGTCAAGGAATCTATCAAAGGAATCAAAAAGGATATGAAATATATCAACAAGTCCTTAAAAGAAATAGAAAATCCAACAAAAATCGACTATGTCTCTGTAGTTGACAGGACTGAGGAATATAATCCTGCAGACTATTTAAATATGCCAAGTGATGATGATTCTGATAAAATTATAGAAAAAGAGGAAGAATTGACATTTGCCGAAAAAGAGGAAATCAGAATAGAAAGGGAAATGAAAATGGATGCTCTTAAAAAAGAAATCCAAAGTGATGAAAATGTGATAGTTCCAGTTCATGAACAACACAGAAGAGAAGAGCTAAAAGATCAAGCTTTAGAGGATATCATCCAATCTGCAAATGAAGATTATAAAGAAATTGAAAAAGAAAGATTCAGGCAGGACAATCAACTTAAAGCATTTGACAATCATAAGCTTCCTGGCAAAAAGAAACTTGAAGATAACATTGTAGATTATGTCCAGTCATCTGATATTGGTTTGAACTCTTCAGATGACTTGTATAAGAAACCTATAGACAATGTTGCAGATTCCGTTAAACTGATTGTTGATATTGAAGGACCAATTCATGTTAGTGAAGTCACAAAAAGAATAAAAGACAGCTGCAATATCAAACGTGCAGGAGCTAATTTGAAAAAAACTGTTAATTCAGCTATTGAAAATGCAGAAAGCTCAGGTAAGATAATTAAAATTGGTGACTTTTTATATGATGCTTCAAATAATAATGTACTCATTAGAAAAAGGAATAAACCTAATATAGACTTGATTTCAGATGAAGAGATAGCAAAAAGTATAGAACTTGTATTGACATACAATCAGAATGTCTCAACAAAACAAATTGCAAAGGAAACTTCACGTAATTTTGGATTCAAATCAACATCCAAAAAGACAGCAACAAGAATTAATGGGGTTCTTGATTTAATGATTGCAAATAATAGAGTTAAAATCGATAATGATATTGTTGAACTTAAATAGAGTGTGTTATGTCAACTAAAGTCAAATCTCCCGATAATCTGCCAAGTAAGCCTGGTGTATATATAATGCGTGATGAAACAGACACCATCATATACATTGGAAAGGCAAAAAACCTTATCAAGAGAGTCAAATCTTATTTTAGAGAAAAGCTGGACAGGCCTAAAACTCAAATTTTAATGAGTCATTTTCATAGTTTGGAATATATTGTTACCAATTCTGAAAAGGAAGCACTGATTTTAGAAGCCACTTTAATTAAAAAGCATCGTCCCAGATATAATGTTCAACTGAAAGATGATAAGAGGTACCCTTACGTTAAAATAACCAATGAGGATTTTCCAAGATTGGTAATTACAAGAAATGTTACAAAAAATGGTATTTATTATGGGCCATTTACTGATGTGGGTTCTGTAAAGCAAACTGTAAAGTTTTTAAAATCATTATTTAAAATAAGAACCTGTCGCAATATGGATGGGCCATGCCTGAATGCTCAAATCGATTTGTGTTATGCTCCCTGTGATGGAAAAATTACAAAAGAGGAATATGCTGAAATAATAAATAAAATTGATTTGTTTTTCCAGGGGAAATACTCAACAATAGTTAAAAACCTGAAAAAAGAGATGATGGGTGCTGCAGCAAATGAGGAATTTGAAAAAGCTGCAGTTATTCGAGATCAAATTTCTTCAATTGAAGAGATAATGGAAAAGCAGTTTGTGGATTTGGTTGACGATGACTTGGACCAGGATGTCATAGCCATTGCTCCTGGTGAAAATGAGGTTGTTGTAATAATAATGCCTATTAGAAACGGTAAAATTGTAGGTCGTGACGACTTTTTGATGAGTGCATCACAATATGATTCATCATCTGAAATCATGTTTGCTTTTATTCAACAATATTATGGTTATAACAGACACATTCCAAAACAGATTCTTTTGGATGAAGATATTGATGATAAAGAGTTATTAGAGGATTGGTTAAGTGATTTAAGAGGAAATAAGGTTAAAATTAAAACTCCTCAAAAAGGTGTTAAATTAAGACTTGTAAAAATGGCAAAGAAAAATGCGGAAATAATCAAACATCAGAAGAAAAAAATGGAAGATGGATTGATAGAGCTTAAAAAATACCTCAAACTTGAAAAATTGCCTCGTGTAATCGAGGGATATGATATCAGTAACATTTCCGGTAAGTTTGCTGTAGGTTCAAAAGTATCGTTTAAAGATGGAAAACCCAACAAAAAAATGTATAAACATTTCAAAATGGAAACTCCAGGACCTAACGATTTTGCTATGATGGAGGAATTGTTGACTCGCAGATTAAAAATGGTTGATCGTGACCCCGAACCTGACCTGATAGTGATTGATGGAGGTAAGGGACAGTTAGGTATGGCTTGCGGTGTGCTTGAGAAATTAAATTTAACTCATATTCCGATTATTGGATTAGCTAAGGAATTTGAGGAAGTATTTACTCCTAATTCATCACGTCCGATTATTATTCCTAAAAACAATAAAGCATTGTATTTGCTTCAGCAGGTTAGGGATGAATCTCATCGATTTGCAATTACTTATCATAGAAAACTTCGCAGTAAGAATATTTCGGCGTCTTCACTGGACGATATTGCTGGTGTAGGCAAAAAAAGGAAGATTGCTCTTTTAAAAGAATTTGGCAGTATTGATAATATTAAAAATGCTTCATTGGAGCAGTTATACAAAACCGAGGGCATAAATCAAAAAACGGCGGAAAATGTCTATAATTATTATCACTAACTTCTAAGTATTTTTTACAATAAAAGACTAATTTTCCATTAACTTTAAATACAAGTTTTTTAATAATCTTTTTATAACAGAAATAAAAAGGTTATGTTATATGGTTAAATGTCCACGGTGCGGGTATGAGAATTCCTCCTCTGCCGTATATTGTGATAACTGTGCCTATCTTCTTGCCGATGATGATGGTAAAAAAATTAATATGGTTCGGCGAGAAAGTAGTTGGAATATGGGCATAGCTAAAAAAATTGTAATAGTGTTGGGAATTGTTATTGTAATGTTTTTATTATTCTCTTTTGTATATAACAACACTCAACCGACAGAACAAGAATCGTTAAATGTTATTACTGATGATGGGAGTCATCTGCAAACTTCTTCTTATCCTTATAAAGTTAAAATTCAATACAGCGGAAGTTGGTATGCTGAAATGGGTGATCCAAACTACCTTATAAAAGAAGCAGACTATGGTTCTAAAACTTATACTCTTGATTGCGCTGCATGGGAAAGAGTTTCTCTTGATGTGCAAAAACAGGATTGGGGTGAAGAGGAACTTTCCGTTCAACTTATAAGAAATGGTGAAGTTGTAGCTGAAAATTCAACTACAGATGCTAATGGTAGGATTGTAATACATTACAATTATTAGATTTGATTGATTTTTTCTTCTAAAAGCTCCACAAGCTCATCGGTTTTATATAATCTGATTTCCTGGGAATCTTTGTCCTTGAATATCTTTATGAAGCTAATCATGTCATTGCATAATTGCTCATATTGGATACTTAGTGTGTTAAAGTTATTCAGTAGTCCGAATGCCTTTTGCTGGTCTAATTTTGGATTGTCTTTTAAAATCCTTTCAATGTTGGCAAAATGTGTTTCAATCATGATTTTTTCTTCTTCTAATGTATCTAAATATTCTTGAATTTTGTTATCGCTAGCCATTTTTATCACTTGTTTTTAGATATTATTTTAAAAATATAAATAGTTTCACGAATATAAATTGTACTATTATAAAGGGGCATTAAGAATGATAAAAGTTGAAAATGTAAGTAAAGCTTATGAACTTGATGATGGAACAAAAGTAACTGCACTTAATGATGTCAGTTTCGAAGTAAAGGAAGGAGAAATACTTGGAATCATGGGAAAAAGTGGTTCAGGTAAAACAACACTCTTAAGAGCTTTAAGAGGTGTTGAACATATTGACGGCGGAACTATTGAAGTGGGAAAGGTAAAAGTTACATCCACATCTTCTCAATTTTACTATAATAATCTAAAAAAGGAAACTGCAATTCATCTTCAAAGGTCTTTTGGATTATGGCCGGATACAGTACGTGAAAATGTCTTGCGTAAGTTATATGCCAGAAGATACTTTGATGAGGGTGACACTAATTTTGAAGTGGCTGAAAGTGAATTTGGCGCTGAAGCTGATGAATTGTTGGAACTTGTTTCTCTGACACATAAGGCAGACCATTACGCATCTGTTTTAAGTGGTGGGGAAAAACAGAGACTTATCATGGCAAGACAGCTCGCCAAACAACCTAAAGCTTTGCTTCTTGATGAACCTGCAACTATGGCATGCCCTAAAACAAAGCAAGAAATATTAGATGCAGTTAAAAAAATCAACAAAGAATTAAATATTACTGTAATACTTGTATCTCATTTGCCTGATGTCCAAAAATATTTAGCAGATAGGGTTATTTTACTTGAAGATGGTGAAATTGCCGATGAAGGCTCACCTGATGAGATTTGTGACAAATTCATGGAGGGGATGGATGATATTGTGGATATCCAAAACATCTCAACAGATGAAGATGTCATTGATGTTAAGGATGTTTACAAAAGATTCTATTTATTGACTGGTGGTGAAGTGCTTCAGATTGAAGACATCAACTTTAAAGTCCAAAAGGAAAATATTTTAAGTATTATCGGACCGAGTGGTGCCGGTAAAACTGTGCTTTTAAGAATGCTTGGTGGATTGGACGATCCTGATAAGGGTGAAGTGTTATACAAGATTGATGAGGACACATGGGCAGATATTGATATTCCAGGCATGAATCGTATGAAAATTCGTTCAAAATTAGGTTTCATGCATCAGGAATTTGCATTAAGCCATTATGCGACAGTTCTAAATCAATTGGCCACTAGACTTGGGTATAAAAACCAGGACATTGTTAAAGATGCACAGGCAAGAGCCAAAAAATTGGGACTTAGTGAAGAATTGTTGGATTCATTTTACCTGTTAACTGATTTGCCTGAAAGTGAGGCTAAAGAACGTTTAAGGCAAGTTGGTCTCGATGGTGAAATATTAAATGATTTGTTCCCTAAATTCCCTGAAACTGCTACAAAAGAAGCTGTTGCAGATATTTTTGAAAGCCTTGACTTGGACATGGATATCCTGCACAGAAAATCCTATGAATTGTCAGGTGGTCAAAAGGTACGTGTAATGCTTGCATTAATTTTAATTTCAAGACCTAAATTCTTACTTTTAGATGAACCATTCGGTGATTTGGATCCAGTTACTTTAAGGGATGTAACTAATGCTTTAAAAACAATTTCCAAAGATTATGGAATTACAATTATTATGATTTCACACAATACTGACTTCATTAAAGAGCTATCCAATAGGGCAGTATTCATGGATGACGGTAAAATAATTGATGACAGTGAAGATATCGATTCAATTGTTGACAATTTCATTGATTTCTGTCATGCAGATTACCTTAAGGGTGAATAAGCATGTTTGATGTGATTTGTGTTCCCATTGACGGATCTGATTATGGATATGAGGCAGCTGATGTAGCTATCGAAATTGCTCAGAAATTCAACTCCAAAATAGCTGCAGTGCACGTTTTGGAGGAGTTTTCATTTAACAGTTATGATTCAGAAGAGGATTCCGGTGATGCAATTTTAGCAAAAATCACAAAAAAGGCAAGTTCTGTGGGTGTTGAAGTTACTGAACACTTGCTTACTGCTGACCCTTTAAGGGATATGAAGTTCATAATCAATCAAACTCGTGCAGATTTGGTTGTTATTCATGCACACGGTGCTAATAACAACAGATTTGTATCTTTTGAAGAAAATGAAGTCTCTGATACTCAAATTGGTTCTGTTTCAGAAAGACTTTTAAGAACATCTGATGTTCCAGTATTATTGGTTAAATAATACTTAAAACCTTTTTTTATTCTTTTTTTAGTTATTTTTAACTAAACTTTTAAATAATATAAAAATCTATATTATTCATAACATAAATTGTTTATATTATAGGAGATATTTTTATGATTGTTAAAGATTGGTGCTCATTCTGTGGTGAATGTGCAGGAGTTTGTCCAAGAAATTTAATACAAGTAAGAGAATACGCTTTAGTCTTTAATGACGATGACTGTAAAGATTGTGACACATGCATCAAAGCATGTCCAATTGACGCTTTAGAAAAAGAGGACTGATAATATGATTGAAACTGATGTAATTGTAGTAGGTTCAGGACCTGCAGGATCCAGTGCAGCAAAACACGCTGCATTAGGCGGAGCAAAAGTTATTTTAATGGATAAAAAATCTGAAATTGGTGCACCGAAAAGATGTGCTGAAGGTGTTTCAATCCAAGGATTGGAAAAATTAGGAATTGAACCTTCTCCTCGTTGGGTTACAAGTAAAATTGAAGGTGTCAGAATCCAAACACCTGATGGAACTGACATATGGTTAACTGAAGATGAAGTTAAATTGCCTGAAGCAGGTTATATCCTAGAAAGAAAAGTTTTCGATAAGCACATGGCTATGGATGCTGCAAGAGCAGGTGCTGAAATTAAAATCAAAACTTTAGTAACCGGTGTTGAAAAAATCAATGATGGTTACATTGTTGAAACAGAATGCATGGGAGAAAAAATAGATTACAAATGTAAAATCCTAATCGCTGCTGACGGTCCGGAAGGTCACGTTGCAAGATGGGCAGGACTCAGACCTGCTGCAAAAGCAAAAGAAATGGAATCAGGTATTCAATATGAAATGTGTAATGTTGAATTTGAAAAACCAAATGTTATTGAATTCTATTTAGGTTCCTGTGCTCCTGGAGGATACGTATGGATTTTCCCTAAAGGGGATGACATTGCAAACGTCGGTTTAGCTGTACTCCCTCACAAAGCTGAAAAAACTGCTAAAGAGTATTTGGATGATTTTGTAGCTAATTCTCCTTACTTGAAAAATGCTCAAGCGGTCGAAATGAATGTTGGAGGAGATCCTGTTGGTGGAATGACCAAAAAACTTTACGATGACAATATAATGGTTGTTGGAGATGCTGCAGGTCAAGTTAATCCATTAACAGGTGGAGGAATCATCTCCGGTATGACAGGAGGAATGTGTGCAGGTCAGGTAGCAGCTCAGGCTATCAAAGAAGACTGTTCCAAAAAATTCCTAAAACAATATGACGAAATGGCTCATGCAGAGCTTGATCATGAAATCAAAAGATACAAAAAGGTACAGGAATATTTACTTACATTAAATGATGATGAATTAAATGAACTTGGACATGAATTTGAAGGAGAAAGTTTTGAGAAAATCTCAACAACTGAAATTGTTAAAAAATTAATCAAAATATCTCCAAAAGCTTTACTTAAATTAGGTAAATTCATCTAAAGGTGTTTAAATGATTCTAGTTACTGGTGGAGCAGGTTATATTGGTTCCCATACCAATAAAGCCTTGCATAATGCAGGATATGACACAGTTGTTTTGGATAACCTTTCAAAAGGTTATGAAAATTTCGTAAAATGGGGAAACTTAGAAAACTATGACATTGGAAGTAGTGATTTAAGAGAAGTTTTTGAAAAGTATGACATTGATGGTGTTATTCATTTTGCAGGTTTTATTTCAGTAGCGGAATCTGTTAAAATGCCTCAAATGTATTTAAAAAACAATTATAAAAATACTTTAAATCTCCTTAAAGTAATGAGAGAATATAATGTTGATAAATTCATATTCTCATCAACCGCTGCTGTTTATGGAAATCCTGAGCAAATTCCAATTACTGAAGATTCAAATCTAAAGCCAATCAATCCGTATGGACACTCCAAATGGTTGGTTGAAAAAGCTCTTGAAAGAGAAGCTGAAAAAGGAGACTTCAATTATGTTGCATTAAGATATTTTAATGCATCCGGATGTGACTTTGACGGCCAGATTGGTGAATTCCATGACCCTGAAACTCATTTAATACCTTTGATATTGGATGCTGCTATCGGAAAGCGTGATTGCATCTATATTTATGGTGATGACTATGATACTCCTGATGGAACCTGTATCAGGGATTATATTCATGTAAATGATCTTGCTGATGCACATATTAAAGCATATGAATATTTATGTGAAAACAACGAATCTGATGTATTCAATTTAGGTAATGGTCAGGGATTCTCCGTTCGTGAAGTTATTGAAATGTGTAAGAAAGTCACAGGACGGGACTTTGAAGTTAAAGTTGATGAACGCCGTGAAGGTGATCCTGCAAGGTTGATTGCAGATTCTTCAAAAATCAAAAATAAACTTGGTTGGAATCCTCAATACGATTTGGAGCAAATAGTGGAATCTGCTTGGAAATGGCATCAAAAAATCAATGGAATTTAGGTAATCTTCATGGAATCAGATGCTCATGAGTCAAAAATTGACGTACGTATAATAGTGGGCGGTTTGGATATTGCACAGCTTGTATCAAAAGCTGTCAATAATATTCAACTTGAAAATGATTATAATATAATTGTTTCATCAATCATTCCAACTGTGGAACTCAGCATTGTTAAAAAGGTAGCTAATGGTGCTGATATTTTGCTTATTGGAGGTTATGGAAGTGATGAAACATATAATATTCTTTTCAATGAATTAAAAACTGATTTTAATCATATTGGTTTGTTTGACTATAATAACATCATTGTTGAAGACGAATCAATAGACTTTAAGCTTGCTGAAAAAGAAATTTTAAACTCAATAATTAAATCAACCTTATCTTATTCTTTAAATTTAATCAATATTCATACTTTGGAAAATAAGCTAATGAAAGTAACTCATAACTATAATAATCTGTTGGACGATTATAATCAAGTTATAAAGGAACAAGAAGTTTTAACACGTGAAAATAAGGAATTACGTGAAGATATTGATGAAATAAAATCTGATTTTTCTGCTTTTAAATTACGTTATGAGGATATTTATTCAAAAGAAATCTTGGAAATTTTTAATTTGGATGAACTGTGGCAGGATACTTTTCATCAGGATTTGAATGATGCAAAAAGAATAGTAATTGCTACAGACAAGTTTAAACCCGATAACATTATAGTTGGTCAGGGTTATATTGCTGCAGAGTCTAAAGCAAAGGCAATTGAATGGTTAAATATTGTTAGAACTGCATTGATATTCGTTGATGATAATGAAGATGATTTGAGAAAAGAATTAAATTCAAATAGTGAAACTGAGCCTTCAGAAGTTGAAGAGGATTATGAAATTCCAAACAATTTTGAAAACTTCTGGGACTAAAACATTAATTATTTTATATTAGATTAACAAAACTATAATTATACTATTTTGGGAGTTATCACATGCAAGGTGAAATGGAAGACAAGTGTGGTATTGTTGGATATCATTCAAAGGATGAATCTAAGGATGTCGCATCATTAGTTTATTATTGTTTATATGCTTTACAGCACAGAGGTCAAGAATCAGCAGGAATTGCTACATTCAATCCGAAAAAAGGTTTAAATTATTACTGTGGAATGGGTTTGATAACTGATGTTTTTAAAGACTATGAAATCCAGAATCTACAGGGTAACATGGCTGTTGGTCATGTAAGATACTCAACAACTGGCCAATCAAAACTTGAAAATTCACAGCCTTTTGTAACTGATTTTGATGATGGTTTCATTGCAATGGCTCACAATGGGGATATTGTAAACTCTGGTGAGTTAAAAGAGGAATTTATATCTCAAGGTTATGATTTCAAGTCTGATTCCGATTCTGAAGTAATCTGTTACATGCTTAAAAAAGAACATTATGACAATAATAAAAGTATAATTGAATCTATTGAAGCAGTTACCAAAAGACTTGTCGGATCTTATGCATTGACAATTCTTGTTAATGGGGATTTGTATGGTGTTCGTGACCCCATGGGTATCAAACCTCTTGCAGTTGCAAAAAGAGGGGATGATTATATTTTAGCTTCCGAAACTGTTGCATTTGATGTAATTAATGCTAAATATGTTAGAGACATTGTTCCTGGCGAAGTCGTATACTTTGAAAATAATGAAATTAACTCCCATATGTTGGATATCGCCGGTGACTGTAAATTATCTCACTGCATGTTCGAATATGTTTATTTTGCAAGGCCTGACAGCACAATCGATGGTATTAATGTTTATCAGACAAGAATGAACATTGGTCGTCAATTACATGAATTATATCCTATTGATGCGGATGTTGTTATTCCTGTTCCTGATTCATCAATTCCGGCTGCTATCGGATATTCAAGGGCTTCCGGAATTCCTTACGGTGAAGGTTTAATCAAGAACAGATATGTTGGAAGGACATTCATTATGCCGACCCAGGAAGAAAGGGAATTGGCGGTTAGGCTTAAATTGAATCCTATTAAGGAAGCAATCAAAGGCAAAAAGATTATTTTAATTGATGACAGTATTGTCAGAGGAACCACTTCTAAGCAATTGTTGGACTTAGTTAAAGAAGCGGAACCTGCTGAAATTCACTTTTTAGTTGGTTGTCCGCCTGTTGTGGCACCTTGTTTTTATGGTGTAGCTATGGCAACCAAAAAGGAATTGATTGCTGCTAATTACAGTATTGAAGAAATTCAGGAGCAGCTTGACATTGATACTTTAGGGTACATTACTTTACCTGCACTTGTTAAGGCTATTGGAATGCCTAAAGAAGATTTATGTCTGGGCTGTTTAAATGAAGAGTATCCTACTGAACTTCCTGACGATATTGAAGCTGAAACTTATTATAAACCTTAGATAATCATGGTTGAATTATTAGCTCCGGCAGGAAACTTCATTTCACTGCGTGCAGTACTTGAAAATGGTGCCGATGCAGTTTATTTTGGTCTTGATGATTATAATATGAGGGCCAATGCTAAAAATTTCAGTTTAGATGATTTGAATAAAGTTTCTGCTATTGCTAAAGATTATGGGGCTAAAACCTATTTATGTACAAATATTATTCTTAATGAAAGATTGGCAGATGAGTTAAATGCCAATCTGGAAACTATTTCATCATCAGAAATTGATGGACTTATTTTATCAGACATTGGATTGATTGAGGATACCGTTTCGCATGGTCTTGAAGCTCATATTAGCGTTCAGGAAAATGTGACAAATTCTTATACTTTAAAGACTCTTGAAAAGTTAGGTGCCAAAAGAGCAATACTTTCAAGGGAGCTTTCTTTAAGGGAAATTACTGAAATTACTCAAAAGTCACCGATTGAAACTGAAATTTTTGTTCATGGTGCAATATGCATGGCGATTTCAGGAAGATGCTTTTTAAGTTATGGATTGTATGGAAGAAGCGCAAATTGTGGTGATTGCCTTCAGCCATGTCGTAAAAATTGGACACTGACATATGAGGAAGGTGATGATAATGTCATTAACTTTTCGGATGTTGAGGATGAAAGTTTCATAATCACTGGCAGTGATGATGGAAGCTACAGAACTAATTTCTTCTCACCAAAGGACATGTGCATGATTGAATATATTCCTGAACTTATGAAAAGTGGAGTGGCATCATTTAAAATTGAAGGAAGGGCCAGAAGTCCCGATTATGGGGCTATGGTTACTGGAATCTACCGGGAAGCAATTGATGATTACATTAGGAACCCTTTGAATTATCATGTCAAGGACGAATGGATGGAAGAACTGATCAGTGTGTTCAATCGTGGATTTGACACTAACTTTTACTTTAACACACCGTTTGAGACAAGCGAAGACAACCAATCAAAATATATTAAAAGGGACATTGGTCAAGTTGTAAATTACTACAATAAGGTAAAGGCTGCTGAGATAAGAATATGGGATGATTTGAAGATTGGTGATAAGATAATTATTCAAGGCCAGACCACAGGCTCAATAACTCACACAATCGATTCCATGCAGATTGATGGTGAATCTGTTGATAATGTTAAAAAGGGATGCAATGTTGCCATTACAATTCCTGAAAAAGTACGTGAGAATGATTTTGTCTATAAATTAGTTGAAAGGGATTAAAAGTACAAAAAGATTTATTAAATATTTTTTTAATAATTTAATATGTACTTGGGGCTAATTATGAATAGATTGATTGTTAACTTATTATCGATTTCCAGAATCCTTTTTGGATTATTGTTTCTATATTTTGTTGTATTAAAATTAAATCTTGCATTTTTGATAATTATTTTTGCTTTAGCTATTGCTAGCGATATTCTTGACGGATATTTTTCCCGCAAATATGATCTGGTTGTTGATAATGGTTCCAGGATTGATGTTATTTGTGATTTTTTCTTTATAATCTTTTCAACTTTAGGACTCGTTTTAACTGATTTGGCTCCGTTTTGGTTTTTATTGATTATTATTTTGAAGTTAATTGAATTTTTCATGACTTCCGGTAATGGGGCCTTGAAATATGATAATTTCGGTACATTTGTAGCATATATGTTTTATGCTTTCCCTATTGTTGCAGTACTGATAAATTCTAAAAATATATCATTGATATTGACTATAACTATTACTGTATGTGCAATAGCATCTTCACTTTTAAGAATTAAAAACATGAGAGAATCAAATGATTAAGAAAATAGCTATTTATGGAAAAGGCGGAATCGGAAAAAGTACCACTGTTGCCAACCTGTCTGCCGTATGGGGCAGTGATGATTTGAATTGTCTTGTTATTGGATGCGATCCAAAGGCAGACACTACACGTACATTGTATGGAAAAAGAATTCCTACTGTTGTTAAAACTTTAAAGAATAACAGAAAACCTGAAAAGGAAGATTTGGTTTTCAAGGGTTTTAAGGAAATTCAATGTGTTGAAAGCGGTGGGCCTGAGCCTGGTGTCGGTTGTGCCGGCCGTGGGGTAATTGTAGCTATGAAACGCCTTGAAAAATTGGGCATTTTTGATGAGGATCTTGATGTTGTCGTATATGATGTTTTAGGTGATGTTGTCTGTGGTGGTTTTTCAGTGCCTTTGCGTGAAAAATATGCTGATGAAGTGCTGATTGTTACTTCAGGTGAGTATATGGCATTGTACGCTGCTAATAATATTGTCCGGGGTGTTAAAAAACTTAAGGGTAATTTAAGTGGTATTGTATTAAACTGTAGAAATGTGGATAATGAAGAGCAAATTGTTAATGACTTTGCCAAAAAGATAGGAACACATGTTATTGGTACTATCCATAGAAGTAATTTAATTCAAGAGGCTGAATTAGATGCAAAAACCGTTGTAGAAAAATATCCTGAAAGTGAAGAAGCACAAGAATACCGTAACCTAGCTTCAAGCATTATGCATAATGAAAATGTATCTGCTCCGGAACCTATGGATGATGAAGAATTTGAGGAATTTTTCAAATCATACTTATAGATACCATGATTTCACTGAGAAAAATTAATGGCATTCTGGTTGTCATAATAATTTTAATGCTTATACATCATGCTGTGCTGTCAGCATTATTTTTATATGGAGTTATTGATTATTCTCCCAGTTTTAAAATAACTGGAAGAAGACTTTTTTATCCTCTTGTAGCTCATATCATAATAAGTTTATATCTGTTTATTAAGGACAGGCGCAAAAATGTCAGGATTTACTCTGATTTAATTTCCGAAACAAATCAGCAGATAATTACTGGAATCGGAATAATTGTTTTTGTAAGCCTTCATATCATCTCTTATATGTTTCCTCCTGCCAATTTCTATTATGATTTTGGAAGAGGTTTGCTTCAATTAATTATTGATGGGATGATGTTTACATCAATATGTCTGCATTTGAGGGTAAGTATTCCTAGGATGCTTGTTTCATTCGGAATGCTCGAGTCAAAAAATGCATATTCAAATTTTAAAAGGAAGTTTAACATAATAATTTTAATCATATTGATTTTTTTAATTATGGCAGATATTGTCCGTTATGGGGTGTTAATGTGAATGTAGTAATTGTAGGTGCAGGACTTGCAGGTCTTACTGCAGCTGTCAGGGCAAGTGATTTGGGAGCAAATGTAAGTCTGATTTCTCCAAATTACTCTGAAACTTCCCAGTCAGTAATGGCTATGGGTGGAATAAATGCTTCATTAAACACTAAAGGAGAAAACGATTCGACTGAAAGACATTTCTGGGATACAATCAATGGAGGATGTGATATAAACAATCCTCAAGCGGTATTAAAGTTAACTAAAAATGCACCAAAAATCGTCAAATGGCTTGAAAGCATAGGAGTCAGCTTCACAAGAGATGAAAATAACAATATTGATTTGAGATACTTTGGAGGTCAAAAATTTGCAAGAACTGCATATGCAGGTGCAAGAACCGGAAAACAACTGGTTACATCATTAATCTCATTATGCAGAATGAAGGAAGTTGAAGGAAATGTTAAACGCTATGTGGGCTGGAGATTTTTATCGTTGGTTATTGAAAATAACAAATGTCATGGCATAATATGCATTAATGAGGATACCTCTGAAATTAAGGCTTTCAAGGGTAAGGTAATACTTGCCAGCGGAGGTATGAACAAGCTATTTGGAAAAACCTCAGGTTCTGTTTTAAATGATGGTTATGTTACAGCAAAAGCATTCAAGCAAGGTGTGACACTTGCAAATCTTGAAATGATACAGTATCATCCAACAACTGTTCAAACGTCATCAAAAAGGATGCTGATAACAGAAGCTGCCCGTGGAGAAGGCGGCAAACTGTTCGTAGTGAAAGATGGAAAACCGTGGTATTTCATGAAGGAATGGTATCCTGAAATGGCAGAGCTGATGCCAAGAGATGTTGTATCAAGAAGCATATACAAGGCTTCTCAGGCAGGCAAAAATCAAGTTTACCTTGATATCACTCATCTGGATGACGAAACTGTTAAAGTAAAACTGGATGAGGTCTATGATGTTTGCATGAAATATCTTAAATTGGATCCGACAACTGAACCGATTCCTGTTTATCCGGGCATTCATTATTTCATGGGTGGAATAAGAACTGATGAAAATCATAAAACAAATATTGAAGGATTATATGCAGCAGGAGAGTGTTCCTGCCAGTATCACGGTGCAAACAGGTTAGGTGGAAATTCTCTTTTGGGAGCGATTCACGGTGGCTGGGTTGCGGCCAAAAACATTGTTCTGGATGAATATTCAATCAATGAAGAAACAATTAGGAATGTGTTGGAAGATGAAATCGCTTCTGTCAAATCCTGGAACGATTCGGCAAATGGAGTTTCAATAAAAAGCATTGAAAATCAATTGGCATCAATAATGAATGATAATTTGGGAATATACAGAAACGAAAAGGATTTGTCAAATGCTTTAGCTAAAATTGATGAGTTAAATTCTGATATTAATGCAAATGGAAATTACTATGATTATGTGAAAATAAAATCATTATTGCTATTGGCTAAAGCATGCATATCTTCAGCTATTGAAAGAAAGGAAAGCAGAGGAGCACATCAAAGATTGGATTGTCCTGAAACCAGTGAAAGTTATCAAAAAACTACATGCATAAACTTTGATGGGGAAATTAAAATTACATTTGAGGGATTGGATGAGTGATGTGACAGTCAAAATCAAAATCAATGGCGAGTTCAAGGAATTTGAATATTCTGGTGATCTAAACATTCCAGTTACTGCTCTTCTTGAAGATATTGGTCATGTTACCTACTCATGCAGCTGCCTTCAGGGATTATGTGGAGCCTGTGCAATGGTAATCAATTCCCAGCCGAAGCTCGCATGTCAGACAATCGTTTCTGAAGAGCTGATGACAAAGGAATACGGACAAATCACAATAGAGCCATTATCAAAATTCCCATTAATAAGGGATTTGAAAGTTGACAAATCAAAATTATATGATGATTTAAAGGATTCCGGCCAATGGCTTAAAAGTGATGCTCAGATTAACAGGGACAATATCGATTTTGAATATGAAATGTCATTATGTCTGATGTGCGGATGTTGCGTTGAGGCATGTCCAAACTATGATGGTGAGGATTTTGTCGGAACACCTATTGCAGTATCTGCGTCAAAATTGGTAGCTCAGGAAAGAGATCCTAATCATTTAAAAGAATTGAAGGACAAATATAAGGATAAATTCTATCCTCATTGTCTAAAAACTATTGCCTGTGAGGATGTATGTCCAATGGGAATAAGCACTCAAAGAGCAATATCAAAAATGAACCGGAAATCTGTCTGGAAATTGTGGAGGATTTTTGATAGGGATTAACATGCTGTATTCAACTAATTATAAATCTCCTGTTGGAGATATGCTTATTGTAAGTGATGGGAAAGCTATTAAAGGCATTTGGTTTGACGGTCAAAAACATTTCAAATCAACAGTTGAAAGTGAATTAACTGTCAATGATGAGTTAATTATTTTTGAAAAGGTCAAAAAATGGCTTGATGATTATTTCAATGGTATAAATCCTGAAATCGATTTCAAGTTAAAGCCGGAGGGTACAGAATTCAGGAAAAAGGTATGGCAGATATTGTCAGAAATTCAATATGGTGAAACTATGACTTATGGTGAGATAGCATCAAAAATATCTCCTACAATGTCTGCTCAGGCCGTTGGCGGTGCAGTTGGTGCAAATCCGATAGCAATTGTCATTCCCTGTCATAGGGTTTTGGGAAAAAACGCAAAGCTTACAGGTTATGCTGCAGGAATAGATAAGAAAATGGAACTTTTGAAAATTGAAAACATCTCATTCAAAAGGTGATTCGATGTATTCTCATCATTTAAGGGTAATTTCTTTTGTTGCATTACTAATGCTTTTGGCTCTTTTAGTCTTTTTTTCAGATTTGCCGAGCAATGTAATTATTTCAATTGCTATAATAATGCTTTTTTTGATGATATTTACATATGTCTTTACAACCAAGGTTTCTGCACTGTTAAATGTGGTTTTGGTTTTGATAAGTTTCATTATGCTTCCGGTGTTCATATTGATCTATTTAGGAATTTTAAGTACATTTTCTCAAATCTGGCAGTCAATCATGTTTTTGGTTGCAGTTGTAATTGTCGGTTTGTTTTCAATTCAAATCATAATCATTCTTGACATTGTTGAGTTGAAATGGGATTAGGAAAAAATATTAACGATTAAAATAAATAAGGTAATATGGATTTGGCATGGAATATACTAGCAGGTAATGCAATATCACTAATCGCCGGAATATTCATTATTCTAAGCATGTGGGTTAATGATGAAAAACAGGCTTACAAATACCAGTTTCTCAATGCCTTTATCCTAATAATATCTTCTGTTTTTTTCCTGTCATGGACAGGAGTCACTACAATGGCCATTGCAGCAGCACGTAACATGATGGTTTATAAGGACAAATTGACATTCAACTGGACAATATTTTTCATAGTAATTTCTGTCGTTTTGGGTTTGATGGTAAATACTATGGGATTTGTCGGATTATTGCCAATAATTGCGATAATACAAATCACGTTATGTAATTACTATTTAAAATCAATCAAGACAATTAAAACAGGTTTTATTGTAAATAGTGCTATTTATGTAATTTATTTTTTAGCTATTCTGGATTTCTCATCTGCTGTTATTGAAAGTTTTACTGCATTAATCGGTTTGATTGCATTGTTTAGGTTAATTCATCAATGAAATCCAATATCACTTCAACACTTTGGCTTTGCTGATTTTGAGGTGTGATTTTTGAGGAATTGTCTCCTGATTGATTGCCGTAATATCCGAATTGGGCGTGATTTCCTCCATTAATGACATATTCAGTTAAATTGCTCATTAACGGTTTTGATTCATTATATTTTTCCATATTCAATACATTGTCTTTTGTGCCGTAAATTGACAATACTGGTTTGTCAATTTTTTCTGTAGGATAGGCTGCTAACAATATTAATCCGTCAGTTCTGTTTGTATGTGATAGGTATGATGAAGCAACATATCCTCCAAGTGAATGGCCGGACATGAAGTAATGTGTGTAGTTTGTCTTATCAATAATTGAATCTGCTTCATTTTCACCGAAAATTGCAAAATTAAGTGGCATTTCAACCAGATAACAGTCAACACCTTTTGAAGCCAGATTACAAAACATAGGCAAATATGATGTATACTCAACTTTAGCACCAGGATAGAAAATCAGTGCAGTATCGTTTCCGTATCCGTCAACAAAAAGTCCATTATCAATTTTTGTCACGTTAACCTTATCAGTTCCATTCAAATAATCAGTTGCAGTCTTTTCAGCATGATTGTAGCTTAAAAAAGTGAATGCAAAATATGCAAGCAGTATCACAATAATTACAATAATTCCAATTTTAACTTTTCTATTCATAATATTTTATATCTTAATTGTCCAATATAATTGTGAGGACAGATTATGAAAAAACTTGCAATTTTTGATTTTGACGGAACAATAATGGATTCGGTTCATGATGTTGTCATTTACTTGAATAAGGCATTGTCAATGTATGATTTTCCAACACTGACCAGTGATGAATATGTCAAGTATTTGGGAGGAAATATTGATGAAATCGTTTCACTTGTCCTTGAAGAGCAAAGCACTCCAGAAAATATTAAACTAATAAAGGATACCTACCTTGACATTTATTATGGAGCAGATAAGGAAAACACCATACCATTTCCAAAAAGCCGTGAGGTATTGCAAAAACTACAGGACAGGGGAGTATTGATTGCAATTAACTCAAACAGATTTACAGACTCCATTGAAACATTTACAGATAAATTCTTTGGCGATATTAATTTTTTATCGATAATGGGTCATGATTTTGATTATCCTTCAAAACCTGATCCTACAGCGGTTCTGCAAATAATCAAAAAGGCCAATGTAGCTCCGGATGAGACAGTATATATCGGAGATTCTGGAACTGACATTCAAACTGCAAAAAATGCTGGAATTGATTGTATCGTTGTAAAATGGGGATATGGAAACGAAAACGATTGGGAAAACGATTATCCTTTAGAGGCAATTGATGATTTTGATGAAATAATTAAATATTTCTAACATCATAAATCATAGTATGTTATTTGTTAATTATCCGAAATGTTCCACTTGCCGTAAAGCTAAAAACTGGTTAGAGGAACATGATTTAGAATATGAATCAAAACATATTGTTGAAGACAATCCTACTGCTGAAGAATTAAGGAAATGGTGGGAAATCTCCGAGTTGCCTCTTAAAAGATTCTTCAATACCAGTGGAATGAAATAT
Source organism: Methanobrevibacter sp. (assembly GCF_017468685.1). Classification (NCBI taxonomy): domain Archaea; kingdom Methanobacteriati; phylum Methanobacteriota; class Methanobacteria; order Methanobacteriales; family Methanobacteriaceae; genus Methanobrevibacter; species Methanobrevibacter sp. Next base: position 32,189 of record NZ_JAFUHT010000021.1, on the reverse strand, counting down.
CGTGAATTAAAACTTAAAGATAAGCTTCTAGACATGTCTGAGGATGAACAATTGGATCTTTTAGCTACTGATGGAATGCTTGTGAAAAGACCAATCCTTGTAAGTGATGATACTGTTTTAGTGGGTTTTAAAGTCAAGGAATGGGAAGAAAAATTATTATAGTTACTTTTAAGTAACTATTCTCTTTTTATTTAAGTTTAAACATAATCTCTTTAATAAAAGTTTAAATAACTTTTATAAAATTTTAAGGAGAAAATATTATGTTTAAATTAAACGCATGGAATGAAAACGAAAGTTTTTCTGTATCTAAAATTGCACAAAACGTAATTGCAACTGCTTGTGGCAGTGACATTAATACTGCATGTGGCAGTGATGTCACAGCTTCTGCTTGTGGTAGTGACATTAATACTGCATGTGGTGGAGATATTAACACTGCTTGTGGCTCTGATGTTGTTGCTTCTGCTTGTGGTAGTGACATTAATACTGCATGTGGTGGAGATATTAATACTGCTTGTGGCTCTGATGTTGTTGCTTCTGCTTGTGGTAGTGACATTAATACTGCAAGTGGTGGAGATATTAATACTGCTTGTGGCTCTGACATCACAACAGCTTGTGGATCAGACAGATTTTAAGATTATCCAATCTTAAAATCAAATTCTTTTTTTTTAAGGAGGCTTTTAAATGGCAGATTATTTTGCATTTCAATGGCATATTTTAGATGACTGTGACCAAAGATGTAAACACTGCTACATCTTTGCTGAAGATAATGACAAAGAACTACACACAATGAACTTCCGGGACATGGAAAAAGTAATTGAAAACGCCTTAAAAATGTGTAGAAAAACAAACCGCAAACCATATTTCAGCATAACTGGAGGAGATCCGATTCTACATCCTAATTTCTGGGATTTGCTTGAAATATTATATGAAAAAGAGATTGACTACAGTATAATGGGAAATCCATTTCACTTAACAGATGATGTATGTAAACGATTAGCAGATTTAAGCTGCAGACAATACCAATTATCCTTAGATGGACTAAGGAAAACTCACGATTATTTTAGAAAACCAGGTTCATTTGACATAACCTTAGAAAAAATCAAGACATTGCAGGACGCCGGTGTAAGGGCAAGCATAATGACAACAGTGTCCAATGTCAATATAGATGAAATTCCAAGACTCATTGATGTTATTGTACAAAAACAGGTTGGACTATTCAGTTTTGCAAGATACTGTCCAACAGGAGATGATGACACATCCCATGTCACACCAGAAGAGTATAAGCAACTTTTGGAAAAAGTATGGGAAAAATATAATGAATACCAGCAATCCAATACATATTTCAATTTAAAGGATCACTTATGGACATTATTTTTATATGAAAAGGGACTATTTAAAATCCCTGAAAACCTAAAAAGTGATGTAATATATGATGGTTGCAACTGTGGAAACAGTCATATGACAATACTACCGACAGGAGATGTCTTTGCATGCCGAAGAATGGACAGTAAAGTTGGAAATGCCTTGACAGATGATTTGTTTGAAATTTTCACAGGTGAAGAAATGGACACTTACAGGCAATTCGAGAACTTTGAAAAATGCAGCAAATGTGAACTTTTAAGATTCTGCAGAGGATGTCCTGCAGTAAGCTACGGATACACTAATAATATGTATTCGTCAGATCCTCAATGTTGGAAGGTGATAGAATGAAAGCGGTCGTACTTGAAAAAACATGCAAAGCTAATGAATTAAAGGTAAGTGAAGTTCCAATTCCTGAAGTCAAGCCTGACTGGCTACTGGTTAAAGTGCTCGGATTTGGAATTAATCGTTCTGAAATTGTGCTTAGGGACCATGAAGCGGATGAAGATTATATCAATTTGCCTGTGATACCGGGTATAGAGTGTGTAGGTGAGATAATTGACCCGTCAAACACTCATTTTGAGAAGGGTGACATTGTTGTTGGTCTGATGGGTGGAATGGGAAGGTCATTTGATGGATCTTATGCTGAGTATGCATTGCTTCCCCAAAAGAATGTCTTCAAAATACCTGAGTGCGTTTTCGGATATTTATTAATTGAGGAGATAATTTCAATTCCTGAAACATATTTTACTGCATTCGGTTCAATCAAATCATTAAAACTTAAAAAGGATGACACTATCTTAATTCGTGGTGCAACATCTGCTGCAGGATTGTCAGCAATGCAGTTGGCTGATGCAATAGGAGCGACAATAATTGCCACAACAAGAAATGAAAATAAAGTTGGAAATCTTTTATTAAACCGTGCAGATTATGTAATTATAGATGATGGAAATATTGAAGATAATGTACGGGAAATATGTCCTGAGGGTGTAGATAAGGTTCTGGAATTTGTTGGTCCAAAAACCCTCGAAGATTCAATGAAATGCTTGAAAAAAGGTGGAATATGCTGTAATACTGGAATTTTAGGTGGTGAAGAGTATATTGTGGAATTTGATCCTATCAAATCAATACCTAATGACAGGTATTTGACTTCATTTTTCTCAAACTATCCTACTCAGGAACTGATTGATGAATTGTATATTTTCGTTGCGGAAAATGACATCAATCCAAAGATTGGCAGGGTCTTCACTGATTTAGAGGATATAGGTGAGGCTCATGAGCTGATGGAGTCAAATAAAGCTTATGGAAAAATAATATTCAGGTTAGAAAAATGATAACAAAAGAAGAGTGTTTCAAGCAATTGAGAGAAGTTATAGATGCGACATTGTCCACAGTTGACAAAAATGGCAATCCTCAATCAAGAATCATTGATATAATGTATATTGAGGATGACAGGATATATTTCTTGACAGCCCGTGGAAAACATGTCTATGAAGAGATTTTAAACCATCCGCAGGTCAGCTATTTGTGTTTGAACAACAACAAGACCATCAGGATAAGTGGTAAGGCACATAAGCTGGATGACCAGAAATACTGGATAGATTTGATGTTTGATGAAAACAAGTTCCTGAACAATGTCTATCCTGGAGCTGCAAGATATATTCTGGAGCCTTTCTGCATTGAAGATGGTGAAATGGAGTTTTTTGACCTTACACAAAATCCAATTTACAGAAAATCATTCACCTTGGGCAATGGTAGGATTACGCCTAAGGGATTTGAGATTACTGATGTCTGTGTGGGTTGTGCAACATGCTTTGGAGCCTGCCCGCAGCATGCGATAAATGAGGGCACTCCTTATGAAATCATGAAAGAGCACTGCTTACATTGTGGCAGGTGCTTTGAAAATTGTCCAACATCAGCTATAATTAAATTATAGCTTTATTTTTTCTTTTTTTCAATTAAGTTACCTCCAGGTTACTTAAAAATTATTTATATTAAATCATAAATTTTTAATTAGTGATTAAATGGTAACTGATAGTGATGCAAGTATATGTCCGATTGAACTGGCAATGCAATTGATTAACAGAAAGTGGGTTATTCAAATTTTAAGGGACATGTTTTTTGGCAAAACCCGTTTCAATGAATTTAAGGAGGATAAACCCGGATTGTCAAATAAGGTATTGAGTCATTGCCTTAAGGACATGGAGGAAAACCAGCTTATAAAAAGGCATGAGCTTGAAGACAGTATTGAATATAAACTGACTGAAAGAGGTCAGGCTTTAAATAAAGTGTTGTATGAGCTTGCAATGTTTACCTTGACAAGTGATCTTGCAGATAAATACTATTCCGAAGAACGTGTTGATGAATTAAAAATAGTCTTTAATGATGCTCTTTTAAAAGAAGATGGTTAGGAATTTTTTGATTTTTTTTTGGGAAAGTGGGAGTTCATCTATTCGGTTTAGATTCGTAGTAGCGGCAAACTAATGTTGCCTCAAAAAATTCCCTTTTTGGAAATCCTATGAAACAATTAATGGGGATTAATTATTTTGGAGGTTAAATCTATTTTTTTTGCTGATTAATTACAAAAACTTATATTAGTGAAACTAATAATATAAGAGTAAGATTAATATCTTACTCTTTAGTTGTATCGATACAACAGCTTGTTTGGATATCGCTACCACATGGGCCTGGTAGGATTTTGGTTGTATCAATACAGCAACTTGTTTTTATACTGCTTGAACAAGATGTCTCGATCATGTTTAGGTTTGTTGTGTCAACACAACAGCTAGTGTTTATGCTTTTGTCTCTCTGAGTATTAATCACATCTTGTGCAATTTTGTTTGGGGAAAATTTTTCATTTTCATTCCAACTGTTTAATTTAAACATTTTTGCCATCTCCTAAATTTTGAAAGCCACATTGCTGCAACTTTCAATACAAACTTATGTAAATGGTATATAAATGCTTTTCGTAACCATTCACTCACTACCTGAAAAACCGAAAGGTTTATATACTATAAAAAAGCAGGTAATATAGCCGACTGATTTTTAGGAGGAAACTACAATGACCATGACTAAACATATAAAAAAATGTCCTATCGAATTAGTTGTAAATTTAATAAGAAAAAAGTGGGTTATCCACATAATCCGAGACCTGTTCTTTGGCAAAACCAGATTTCATGAATTCAAGGAAGGAAAACCAGATCTTTCAAACAAGGTTTTAAGCAACTGTCTAAAAGATATGGAGAAAAACGGCTTGATTCACAAAATCGTTGATAAAATAGACAAAAAGAACGTGAAATACAAATTGACAGAAAAAGGCGAATCATTAAACAAGGTATTATATGAAATCGCCATGGTAACAGTCGACAGTGAAAATTACTCTGATAAAATCAGAAACGACTTGAAAACAACCTTCAAGGAAAAATTATTATAGGATTTTTCACTTAAAATTGGGTTGCGGTGTGAACCCAAAAACACTACTTTTTTTAAAATATGCTTATTTCAATGATTAACTTTAAAATACATTAAAATCATATTTAATATTGAATAAAATATTTTAGGGGACAAAATATTGTTAGATATAAAATTATTCAGAGAAAATCCGGAATTAATAATAGACTCTGAAAAGAAAAGATTTAGAGACACAGAAAACGTGGAAAAAGTAATAGAATATGACACCTTATGGAGAGAAGGTGAAAGAAAACTCAATTCACTTAGATCTGAGAAAAATAAATTATCAAAATCATTCAAAAAAGCAAAAGAAGAAGGTAATTTGGAAGAAGTGATTGCAAGATCCAAAGAAGTTGCAGCAGAAATCAAGGAATTGACAGCTAAAAACGCTGAATACCTTGAACTCAGAGACGACTACAGATACAAGGTAGGAAACATCATAGATGAAGATGTTCCAATATCCGACACTGAAGAAGATAATGTAGTGGTGCGAACCTACGGTGAAATCCCGGAATATGACTTTGAACTATTAAACCATGTTGATTTGATTAACAAAATCGATGGTGCTGATTTGGAAACCGCAGCAAGCATTGCAGGAGCCCGTTTTTACTATCTAAAACGTGATATCCTGCACTTGAACTTGGCTTTAATTCAGTTTGCACTTTCAGAACTTGAAGCTGAAGGCTACATTCCAATGCAGACACCATTCTTTGTAAAAGGGGAAGTTGCAGCGGAAACCTCAGAACTGGGCGAGTTTGAAGAAACATTATATAAAGTGGAAAATGAGGACATGTACCTTATTGCAACTGCTGAGCAGACCCTAGCAGCACTTCACAGGGATGAAATCATCTCACCTGATGAATTGCCTTTAAGATACTGTGCACTTTCAACATGCTTTAGAAAAGAGGCAGGATCCCACGGAAAAGACACTCTAGGAATTTTCAGGGTTCATCAGTTCGAAAAAATCGAACAGTTCATCTACTCAACACCTGAAGATTCAAGAAACCAGCATGACCATCTGATGGAAGTTACTGAAAGGATTTATCAAAAATTAGGTCTTCCATACCAGGTTATAGCTATTGTATCTTCTGCTTTAAACGACAATGCAGCTATCAAATACGACCTTGAGGCATGGTTCCCAGGATCAGGTGCATTCCGTGAACTGGTGTCATGTACCAACTGTAAGGATTACCAGGCCCGTAAAACAAAGACACGTGTTGGAAGAGCAGGTTCCGGGGATGCACAGATATTGCACACCTTAAACAGTACTGCAATTGCAACCGAACGTACAATGTGCTGTATTTTGGAAAACTATCAGCAGGCTGATGGTAGCGTTAAAATTCCTGAAGTGCTGGTCCCTTACATGAATGGAAAAACAGTTATCGAAGCTAAAAAATAGATTAAAAAAAGGGTGTTATCTCACACCCATTCAATTCTTATTCTTCTTTTTATTTCAGATGTGTTTTTTTTAAAGTTTTACTATTTTTAACATCTTCGATGATTTTAATTATCGTTCAATATTTTTTTGGTATTGTTTCATCTGATTTTTCAATAAGATAATTGTAATTTGTAAGGGTTATTAATTATTTGATTAATCATAAATTATGGAACCAAAATGGATTTTATTCTCTTTTTTGATTTAAACTTGTTATCGTCATTATTAATCGATATCTCTCTGTATTATAAGAATGTTAAATTGACTTTTAAATAGGATTTAATGCCTTTTTTTTAAATTTTTTTTACACTTGAACAATAACTTTTTTTGATTTATTTTCTAAATTATTATAATATGGTACTATATTTTTAATTTTAAACTATTATTTATAAATTTTCATATTTTAATAAATTAAATAAGTTTATATATTATTAAATCATAATATAAATTAAATAATTATTGGACTTTTTAGTATTATTTCAATTGTATTTGGATATAATATTCTCGTGATTGGAAACTCATAATTATAACCTCCAACAAAATTATGTTTAAAGTCATGAGGTGTTAAAATGTCTGATAAAGAAACATTAATTGGTGATGAAATGATAAAAGCGCAATTAATTAAAAAATCAAATAAATTAGGCATCTCTTTGGATGAATTAATTGAAAGGTATATCAGAAGAGGTTTATATGGTGATGATTATTACACTCAACCTCAACTTTCCAAAAAAGAAATCGATGAAATATTTAAAAGAAATATGGAAAGGGATAAGAAAAATAGTATTCCTTCAAAAAGGGAATAATTTATATTATTGGAGGGATTGTAATGATTTTTTTAGATAGTGGCTATTTTAAAGCATTACATGATGATAAAGATCCTTATCATAATGAATCTTTGAAAATTAAAGATTATATCAATGAACAGAATGAAAAAACTGTGATTAATACTACAGTACTTGTTGAAACATTAAACAGAGTCACTGGTTCTTATGATATTGTCAAAAAAGTTCATGATGATTTGCATGCAAAAAATAAAGTAGTCCAACTAACTGATGAAGATTATGAACAATCTTTAGAAGTTAGTGCTTGGTTCGGAAATTCCATTAATTATAGTGATTGTACAATTCTCAACACTATGATGGGAATGGGTATTGATACAATCGTTTCATTTGATTCAGATTTCAGAAAAATAGATATATTAGATGTGATTTTTGCAATGTAGGTGAAAGTATGAATATTCAATATGAGTTTCAAAATGAAAAACTTAAAAAATTGGTTGAAGAGAAGGCTAATCAAGTAAATATTCCCGTTAATGAATTAATTTCAAATTATATTAATCGTGGGTTAATGGGTGATAATTGCAATGATGATACTTTCAGGAAACTACATTCTGAAAAATTTCTAAATGAAGTTAATGAAGCACTGAATGTAGATTAATCATCTAGTTTCCAATATGTTTTTTAACATTTAAATCCAAATATTATTTAGAGGGTTTAAAATGAAAACTGTTGTAATCAATGCAAGTCCAAGAAAGAAATGGAACACTGCAGAAATCATGCAGTCTGCTCAAAAGGGTGCTGAATCTGTTGGTGCTGAAACTGAATACATTAACTTGTATGATGTTGATTTTAAGGGTTGTAGGAGCTGTCTTGTTTGCAAACTTAAGGGAAAGGAAAAGTGCAAGTGCTATTGGAGGGACAATCTCTCCCCAATAATTGAAAGGATTCTGGCAGCTGACACCTTGCTTATCGGCACTCCAATATATTTCGGTGAGCCTACTGCTGAGTTCAGGGCTTTGATTGAAAGATTGATATTTTGTGTGCTTTCATATGATGACGGTTCAAGCTATTTCACTGGCAAGATTAATGTCGGATTGTTTTACACTATGAACGCTCCATTGCAGTTTTTTGAGGATTCAATGAAGGATAATCTGGCAAAAACAGAATTTCTGTTCTCATTTTTAAATGGTGAAGTCACTTCATATCCAGTCTGTGACACCATTCAGGTCAGTGACTATTCCAAGTTCAACATGGCAGGCTTCAGTCAGGAAGCAAAGGAAAAGCAATGGATTTTGCAGTTTCCCAAGGATTTGGAAAAGGCATTTAAGATTGGCGCGGAGCTATCCAAATGAAGGCAATCGTGATTAATGCCGGTCCCAAAAGAAAGGATATAAATGCGCAGCTGGCACAGTCTGCAGCTGATGGTGCCAAATCAGCAGGCGCTGATGTCGAATATATAGATTTATATAAGCTGAATCTCTCAGGCTGCAGAGTCTGTTTAATATGTAAAAATGATGAGGAAATCTGCAAGTGCTATTGGAGGGATGAACTCTCTTCTGTCATTGAAAAGATTCTATCATCGGATTGTCTTTTGATTGCAGCTCCAATATTCTTTTCACAGCCTACAAGCCATTTCATGGCATTGCTTGAAAGGTTGATATATTGCATTGTTTCATATAAGAGTGGAAACAAGTTTAAGGGCAAGGTCAATGTGGGACTGTTTTATACAATCAACTATTCGATGGATTACTTTGAAAAGTCAGTAAGGCCTCATATCAAACAGTCTGAGGATTTGTTTAAGATGCTAAATGGTGAGGTTGTCATTGAGACTTTTTCCAATATATCCAAGAATGTTTCATCCAATTCATCAGATGAGGAATTAAAAGCAAAACAAAAGCAGTTCAATAATGATTTGAACACTGTTTTTGAAATTGGCTCAAAATTAAGCAAATAATTTTTTAACGTATACAAATTTTAAAAATGAATACATTTATATACTATGTCTGCACAATATTTAATTGTATACAAAAACCAAAATTGTAATACAAAATTGTAGGTGATACAATGACAGACCAAAAAAGAACTAGAAAATTTGTATTCGGAAACGAAAGATTCGGAGGATCATACACTCCGGGAGAATTCCAATTCAATTTCCCTGAAGATATGACTCGTGAAGACTTCGAAAAAATGTTTTCCGAAAGAATGGATGCACTTTACAGAAAAGGAAATGATTTAAAAGATGAATTCTTTGACAATTCCTCAAAAAGAAAAGAAAATTTAAAGCCATTGAGCATACGAGTAAAACCTCACACAAAGGAATTCTTTAAAAACCACTCAATTCTCTCACCACGAGATGTACTTGAGATGTATGAGGAATTCAACAATGGAAGTGAAGCATTCATAAATTCATTGCTTGAAGAAGAAAAACAATTGGAAAATGAGTTATCAGAAATTCAGGAAAAACTACATAATGCAAAACTGTTCAAGGACAAATTGGTTGATTTAAAACCCGAAAATGAGGTTTTAACCGACCAGGACAAACTCATAATTTTAAAACAGAAGTACGACAGATCAGAAGTCAAGGAAATAGGCAATGAAACTTCACTTGGAAAAGCCCAAAATGACATCATAAGAGATATTCAGATATATAATACATTGATAATAAGAGTGTATGACAATCAGGTATTGTCAATTGGTGTTTACACCAATGCTGAGCCGGTCGTGTATTACTTTAAAAATGAATATTCTGATGATGATATTTCTGAGATTTTAAATCATGTTGAGGAGTATTGTAAAGAGAATGAAATTGAATTTAGCTCAATGCAAAATTCACTTTTTGATGAATAATTTAAACAGGAAGTGTGCAAACGTGATTTTTCACACTTCAACTTTTTTTTTAGTATTTGTATGGTGATGGTGGAAATTTTTCATAGTTTTCAAGCCTTAATCTGAAAGGATTAAGCTGATTCCTTCAACAATCAAGACTATTCCAATGATTATTGCAATATATATCGGTTCGGATATTGCAAATGCTGCAAGTGCGATTGCAATAATACCCATTATCAATACAAGTATTGAAGAAAAAGCAGATACACGGCTCATTTTGGATAAAAGTCCAGTGATACCGAATACTATCATAATAAATCCGACAAGGTAGAATTGGATGCCGATAAGGAATGATAATGCATCGATATAGAATATAAACAGGAATCCAAATATAATAGCTAGAATGCCTATGATTATGGCTATTGTTGAAAAGGTATTGTTATATGGGCTTCTCATATTCCATCCCATGAACGCTGCTGATATTCCAAAGAAAAGCAAGCTTAAACCCACTATGATTGAAATTAGCTCTGATGAAAACATGGGAAATATTATAAAAAGCAAACCAAGAATTATCGCCAATAATCCTGCACTTTTGTTAACCATTCACCTTCACCTCCATTTGATAAACTAATTTTTATATATGATGACGTTATTATTTAAGAATATGGTAGATTTTGAAGAAATAATAAACACAAGAAGAAGCATTCGTCAGTATGATGATAAGGAAGTCAGTGATGAGGATATTTTAAAAATCTTAAAGGCTGGAATGCAGGCTCCTGGTTCAAGGCTTGGAGCTGAACCATGGGAGTTTGTAGTAATCAAAAACAAGGATACATTGGCTAAACTTGGTGAAATCAAACCACGTGTAACCAATGCGCCTGTAGCAATTGTATTGGTTGCTAATATTGAAAGATCCTTCTATAAAACTGTATGGCAACAGGATATGGGCGCGGCAGCTGAAAACATGTTGCTTGAAGCTGTAAATCTCGGATTAGGAGGACTTTGGAATGGAGTTGCACCTGAAGAAGATAGGATGAAAGCAATAGGTAAAATCATAGGAATAGATGACATTACTGAAACCAAACCGTACTGCATAATCACTTTAGGATATCCTGCAGATGGATGGGAAAACAAGTTCTTGGATAAATTTGACGAAGAAAGGATACATTATGAAAAATACTAACTACGATTTTAAAACAGTAATTGACCGCAAAAATACCAACTCACTTAAGTGGGATTTGTTTGATGATGATGCTCCCATGTGGGTGGCAGATATGGATTTCAAGGTTGCTCCAGCAATCGAAAATGCCATCTTAAAAAGAGCCTCTCATCCGGTATATGGTTATTCAATCATACCGGATTCACTCTTTGAAGCATATGTCAGCTGGTGGGACAGGAGATACGATTTCAAGATGTCCCGTGAAGAAATGCTTTATGCAACAGGAGTGATGCCTTCAATATCCTCAATGATTAGATGCCTGACAGATGAAAATGATGCTATTCTTATCCAATCACCGGTTTATCATGTGTTCTTTTATGTGATTCGGGATAATAATCGCCAGGTAGTTGAAAACGAATTGATTTATGAAGATGAGGAATATAAAATCGATTTTGATGATTTGGATGAGAAGCTCTCAAAGGTCAGGATGATGATACTGTGCAACCCTCAAAATCCTGTCGGCAAAATATGGTCAAAAGATGAACTCAAACAAATAGGTGAATTATGCAAGAAACACAATGTTATTTTGGTATCTGATGAGATTCACTGTGATTTAACTGACCCTGGAAAGCATTATAATCCATTCATGACATCAAGTGACTATGAAAATAGTATACTAGCTATATCACCTTCCAAATCTTTCAATGTTGCTGGCTTTCAAAGTTCAGTGGTATACTCAAAAAACACAGAACTGCTTGAAAGAATAAAAACACAACTCCACATTGACAATTCAGACTCATGCAACGTATTTGCAGTAAGTGCAGTTGAAGCTGCATACAATGACTCTGAAGACTGGCTTGAAGAACTTAAAGAAGTGCTGTATGAAAATAAGCAGATAGTAAAAGAATTTTTGGAAAGTGAACTTCCGATAATAAAACTGATTGACTGTGATGCAACATACTTGTTGTGGCTTGATTGCAGAAAACTCAACGTTTCATCAAATGTCCTTAAGGAATTCCTTCGCCAGAATCAGGGACTCTTTTTGTCAGCTGGAAGTGATTTTGGGGAGGTCGGCGATGGATTTTTAAGGCTGAATATTGCATGTCCGCCGAAATTGCTGAAAGATGGATTGTCCAAACTCAAAGCAGGAGTAATTGCCTTAAACAATATCAATAATCTGTCTAAGAATATTTAAGATTGATTTTGAAAATGTAAATTGCATAATATAGCAGGACAAAAGCCAATATTGAAAAGGCTATTCCGCTTGTAAATATTGACATCACACCAAAGTCAGTAACTAAAAAACCGCCAATAGCTATTCCTATAGCTATTCCACCATTCAATATGCTTAAAAACACACCGTTTGCAAGTTCCGGACTGTCCGGAACAACTGAACTTTCAATGAACTGTATGAGATTATAACCCATTCCATCCAGCACTCCAAATATCAAAAAGAAGACTATTGTTGGAATAAGATAATCTGCTGACAGATAAAGCATTGCAAAGACTGTCATTAACACCAATTGAAAGATTAACAGTGTGAGCTTTGCATTTCTTGTAATTAATTTTCCACCAATCCATGTTCCGCTTATTGATATCAAACCATAGACAAACAGCAAAACACTTAACTTGTAAGTGTAGATGTGTGTAACGGTCTGAAGGAAATATGGCATGTAATTGTAGACAATGCTTGCACCGATTGGCATCATAATTATCGCAACGGAACCCAAAAAGAATTCTTTTGTTATAACGCTGGATATTGGCTTTTCATAGCTTTTTGACCTGCCTTTGAGATTTGGAATGAATAATAGTATCAATATCAAACAGACTACTGTTATCAGGAATATCCAGCTCATTGCAACCTGATAGCCCCAGGTTGTACCTAACCATGTTGTAATAGGAAGGCCGACAATGCTTCTCACGGATATTCCAAGCAAAATCTTTGTAATGTAGTCCTGCTCCTCACCTTCGGGCGCTATATCTTCACAAACGGTCAATGCAATTGAAATGAATGCAGGATAAAATGCTGCTGAAATGATTCTGAAGGCAAAAGCAACAGCAAATGATTTTGTAAAAATTATTATGAAATTTGACAATGCAAATATCGCTAAAATAAGAATGAATGTTTTCTTTCGATTGAATCTTGAAAACAGAATAGGAACGAATAATCCGCATATTGCAATTGTGAATGTGAATGAACTGACATACAGTCCTGAAATTGCAATTGATGTTGAAAAATACTCGGATATCTGTGCTATGATGCCAACAATGCTCAATGGAGTGTTGATTGCAAGTGTTGACAGCATTAAAATATACAGGAGTATTTTTGGATTATTGTTCATGTTAATTATATTATACTTTAAGGTTTTATAAATTTTAATGTGTATCGATGAAATTCTGTATCAGCCAGTCTGATATGCTGATGTCTGAATCATATCTAACTATATCCTCTTTACTGAACCATTTGGCTTTTACTATCTCATCACCGTCCACATTGATTTCACCACAGTCATATTCAGCAGTAAATGCAAGCATCAGTGAGTTTGGAAACGGCCATGACTGGCTTTTCATATATTTCAGGGTCTTGATTTTGATTCCTATCTCTTCACCAACTTCCCTGTGCACCGCTTCCTCAATGCTTTCACCAGGCTCTACAAAACCTGCAACCAGAGCATACCTGTGGGTTTTATGATAGCTGTGCTTTGCCATGAGCAGCTTATCATCATTGCTTACAGCCACGATTATTGCAGGAGCAATCCTTGGATAGTGTACCTGACCGCATTCAGGACATTTCATCATCATGTCCTTTTCATCCAAAACGGTATGTACACCGCATTTTCCGCAGTACTGATGGGAAATAAACCAGTCTCTGATTAAAACTGCCCTATTTGCCATCAGATAGATGTCTTTATTGAGTTCATAAACCTCCTGCAGAGGATAAAATGAATCGTCTGAATCAGCATTTATGACAAAAGTGTCTTTTCCTTTGAATTTGCCGATGTAAAGTTTGAAATCAACTTCAAAATCCTTAAAACTTTCAGGCAATGTTTCATTGACTAAAAATAATTCCCTCTCATGGTTGAAAATAAAATAATATGCATTATCGCTATTGTATGTGTCACTGAAATCAATCTGATAATCTTCATAAATGGATTTTTCTATCATAACTATTATTATGTAGTTTAAGTAATTAAATGGTCACTTAAACTATATAAGAAATTAATTACATAATTTAAAATGGTGATATTAATGGTATCAGAAAATATGGAAAAAGCATTAAACGGTCAATTAAATGCTGAAATTTACTCAGGATATTTATACTTATCCATGGCATCATACTTTGAAGATGAAGACTTAGCAGGATTCGCCACCTGGATGAGAGTACAAGCAGAAGAAGAATTAGAACATGGAATGAAATTCTATGACTACATTATCAGAAGAGGAGCTTCTGTAACCTTGACTGCAATCGAAGGCCCACAAACCGAATGGGATTCTCCAGTAGCAGCATTCGAACATGTACTCGAACATGAAAAAATGGTATCAGGACTTATCAACGATTTGGTTGATCTTGCTATTGAAGAAAAAGACCATGCAACCAACAACTTCTTGCAATGGTTTGTTGAAGAACAAGTTGAAGAAGAAGAAAATGCAATGGAACTCGTTGCAAAAATCAAACTCGCTGACGGCGACAACAGATTAATCTATGAATTGAACAAAGAATTAGGTGCACGTTCACCTTCAGAAGACTAGATAATATTCTAGTCTGAACTTATTTTTTTTAGGTGTTTAAATGAAATATTCAGAGGGTCCTACTAGCGAAGCTCAAATAGACTCAGCACAATACGATTCCATACTGCTCGGTGAAAACGAACTGGGTACTGTGCACTTGCATGGTCCATTCGGCAATGAGGAATCAGAAATCAAGATTGCCTATGTAATAGGAATGCATCCTCTTGAAAGCAAATCGCACAGGGCACTGTTTGACATGCTAACACCTAAAGATGATTTAAAATATTGTTATTATATTTACAACATCAATGTCAATGATAAGGCATCAGAAACCGAAGGTCGTCTTGAAGGCCAGAAATTGGCTCAGGAGTTCATAAAAGATGATATCATTGACAAGAAATATGACTTGTTTTTAGACATTCACTCAAACCGTGGATCTGCAGGTCCTGGCGAGTATAAGATTACCAATTTCATTTTCGCACCAGGATTTGATGATTCATCCACAAAATTCCTGAATCAGATACTTGATGAAATTGATGAAATTGTATATTATGCACCGGAATTTAGGTCCAGTCCGCCATTCATTACTGAACCGACTGCAGCTTCTGGCATTCCAACAATTGTATATGAATGCTATTCATATGAAAAATTTGAAGTTTCATGCAATTTGGCATCTAAATTAATAATTACAGTTGATAATTTGGTATTCTAATCCATATTAACCTTTTATATATTATTAACAACAAATATATATTGAAAGTAAAAAATTGGATGTGAAAAATATGATAATTAGAGCACCTTCAAGAATACATATGTCCTTAATTGATTTAAACGGGTCATATAGAAGAGTCGATGGTGGAATTGGTTTAGCATTAGCTGATCCACAATTTGTCCTGGAAGTCGAGCAAACCGAAAGTGGCATAACACTTGAATTTGCAGATACAGTAACAGATTCAGAAGCAATAGAAGAATGCAGAGAAAAAATACCTGATGCAGCTCAAAAAACAATAGATTATTTTGGCATTGATTCAGGTTTCAAATTCACAGTTCACAATACCTACCCTCCACATTCAGGATTTGGAAGCGGAACACAAATTGCAGTTTCAACAGCCCACTTGATAACTGAAACCATGGGAATTGAAATTGAAAGTCGTGAACTAAGCAGTATTGTAGGAAGAGGAGGAACCTCTGGTATTGGAACCTACACTCACGATTTAGGTGGATTCATCCTTGACGGTGGTCACAGTAAAGAGGAAAAACCATTATTTTTACCTTCAGGAGCATCACAGGCAAAACCTGCAACATTGATTGCAAGATATGACTTCCCTGAAGAATGGAATATATTAATTGCCATTCCACATATTGAAAAACATATGGAAGGTGATGATGAAGTGGATGTATTCCAGACATATTGTCCTATCCCAAAAGAGGAAGTGGAACAGGTATCACACTTAATTTTAATGAATCTCGTACCATTTATGCTTGAAAAGGACATCAAAAACTTCGGATGGGCTGTAAGTGAACTTCAAAAAGTAGGATTCAACAAATTGGAACACAGCCTTGATGACAGTTACCTTCCTACAATGAAAGCTATTGAAGATGCAGGAGCTTATGGTGTGGGAATCAGTTCATTCGGACCTGTATTATACACAATGTTTGATGAATCCAATGCAGATATTGTTGAAAAGACCAAGGAAATCATTGGTGATAAGGGAACGGTATTTGTAACCAAAGCACAAAACCATGGATTTGTCATTGAAAAATAATAATTATTCTGGTGTAGATTTTGCAGAGAAAGACAAAATTAATACTCATTGTAGTTATACTGCTAATCATTGGCGGTTTAGTTTTAACAGAGACCAATAAGAACTACAATGACATTAACTACACTACAATTGCCGATACAGGCATAGGCACAGTCGAGAAGGGAATATCTGGAAATGCCAGTGCCGATGTAAGCATTGCTTTAATAACTGGAATTCATCCACGGGAAACATTATCAATTGACCCTGAAATTGAAGCCGCCAAGGAATATGGCAATGATAATGTCAAGATAATCAGCTACAAGGTTACAGTAACTCAAAATCCTGAAGATTACAAGCAGGGAAGAGCCAACGGTGAAAGTCTTGTACATGATTATGTTAATCCTGATGTAACCTCTTCTGATGCTGATGCAGTAATAATCAGCCATTCACACAATCCTGACTATGGGGACTGGTTCTATGTGGCCACACCTGAAATGGATAATGCATCTGTTGATATAGCTAAAAAAATCAATGAAACAAGTGATTTCAACTATTATCCGGTTACAGGCAATGAAACCTACAAATCAACTTCAGCAGTTCTTGTTTCAAAGCCAATTGCGCAGGCAGGCTATCCTACATTTGTCTATGAAGCACCGGAAGATGTTTCTGAAAGGACAGTAACTGACAAAACCAAGGAACTCTTTGACCTGCTGGTTGAATTCAGCTGATTAGTTTACATGTATTGATTTTGTAATTTTTAATGCAGTTATCGGGCCAATCCCTGGTACTTTAACTAATTTTTTTGTTGTAACATTTCTTAAATCTTCAAATGTCTTCAGATTAAGGTGTTTGCATATTGTATGAGCTTTAACGTTATTAATGCCGTTAATCAGTCTCAGATAATTGTATGCGACATTATCTGATTTTTCAGGCGGCTTTTTTGTCAGAGGGTCTATTTCAATACATGATTCTGCCTGTTTTTCCATCATTTTAAGTGCCAATTTTTTGCTTTGACAAATTATCACTGTGGTGAATGTGTTCAAACTGGCTATTGCTTCACAATAGTATTTGTTATTGTATAATTCAGGGTTTTTCTTGTCCAGTTCAATAATTATGAAGTGGTGTCTAAAATTATTGTATTGTCTTATGGCCTGATCAAAAACTCTTCCCTCCTTAACGCTATTTTTGAAGTCATTGAATGTTTTGTATTCAAAAACAACTTCAACATTTTTGTCTGAGAAAATGAAATCTCCTACGGACAATTCCTCAATGATAATTTTGTGATTTTTGCTGTACTGCTTAATGGCTTCGCAATGCCTGTTTGTTTCTCTATTATCGATTTTGACAATCATTCTAACCACAACAGGAATTAAATTTGTTCCTGTTTTTATAAGTAATTTTGCTTTGTTTTCAGGTCAATATTTCAAAGTGAAAGCAATTTTTAGAAAAAATAAGTATGTTTGTTCTAGTATATCTATATGGTATGGTTTTTAAAAGGATTTTTTTTTTGAAAAAATAGAATTAAAGAAGTTTATAAATTGTAAACTTCTTCAGCAGAAACGATTGGTATATTGTTTTCACTTAAAACGGAAATCAACTTATCAATGTCATCTGCATGCAGTAATAGGATAGCTTTGCCTTCCTTGTCATGTGAAAATGCGTAAAGATATTCCAAATCAATCAGATTATCTTTGATGACTCCTAAAACGGTAGTCAATCCTCCAGGAGTATCTGTCATTTCAACACCTATGATGTCTGTTATTTTAACCAGAAAGTTGTTTTCTTCAAGTGCATCCTTTCCTTTAATCGGATCGTCAACCACAAGTCTTAAGATACCGAATTCGGATGTGTCTGCCATACACATTGCTCTGATGTTAACATCTGCGAAGGTCAATACTTCCAGTGGTTTTGATAAGCTGCCCATTCTGTTCTGTAAAAATATTGATAGTTGTTTGATTTTCATCATATCACCTAGTGCAAGTTCCTTTTATCAATTACTCTTTTTGCTTTTCCTTCAAATCTTGGTAAGGTTTTTGGTTCTACCAGTGTTACTTTTACTCTGATTCCTGTTTCATTTTCGATGGATTTTGCAATCTTGTTTTGAACATTCATCATTTCCTTAATTCCGTCAAAGAAAATCTCTTGTGATGCTTCCACTTTAACTTCAATTTCATCAAGTGTTCCGGGTCTTGTAACTATAATCATGTAATGAGGCTCTGCATCACCAACCTTAAGCAATGCCTTTTCGATTTGTGATGGGAAAATAGCTACTCCTTTTACCTTAATCATATCGTCAGATCTGCCTGTTATTCTGCTCATTCTTGCATGTGTTCTTCCACATTCGCATGGTTCGCGTGTAATTTTGGTCAAGTCTTTTGTTCTGAATCTTATAACTGGCATTCCTTCACGGTCAATATTAGTCAGTACCAATTCACCAGGCTGGTTTTCACCCAATACCTGTTGGGTATCTGGATTGATTATTTCAGGGTAGAATATGTCTTCTGCAATGTGCAGACCTTTTTGTGCACTACATTCGATACCGACACCCGGACCCATTAGTTCTGTCAATCCGTAAATGTTGTATGCTTTACATCCAAAGAGTTCCTCAACTCTTGTCCTGATTTCTTCAGTCCATCCTTCTGCACCGAATCCTATTGCTTTAATGTCAAGTTCCTTAGGATCAATTCCGTCTTCAAGGGCAACTTCAGCCAAATGAATACCATATGATGGTGTGAAAATAAGTCCTGTGGTTCCAAAATCCTTCATGATTTCAATCTGTCTTCTGGTCTGGCCGGTTGAAATTGGAATGATTGCTGCTCCGACCTTATGTGAACCGTAATGAACACCAAAACCTCCGGTAAACAATCCGTATCCGTGGGTATTTTGTAGAATATCATCTTCGCCTATTCCCATCATTGTCAGTCCACGTGCAATAGTTTCTGCCCATGTATCCAGGTCTTTTTCAGTATAACCTGAGACAACAGGTTTTCCAGTAGTTCCTGAAGATGAATGAACTTCCTTGATTTCTTTGATGTCCACTGCAAATAATCCGAACGGATAGCTTTCACGCAAATCGTCTTTTGTAATGAATGGTAGCTTTTCAATGTCTTTTAAAGTTTCTATGTCTTCAGGATAAACTTCAGCATCACTGTATTTTTTATTATAATATGGTATTTTTTCAAATGCTCTTTTAACGGTTGCTTGAAGCTTTTTTAACTGTAATTCTTCAAGCTCTTCCCTTGGCATTGTTTCTATTTCTTCGTTCCAAAACATTTTTTGCCTCATTAATTCTTTTTAATATATATTATATTTGTTGTTAGCTTAAAACTTTCACTTTATAGTAAGTTTTTTATAAATATTAAATTATATATTTAAATTAGTAATGCTTTTTTGCATTGCTGTAAATCTAGGTGGGTATAATTAGCAATTAATTATATGTCTAGGTTAGGAGTTTATGAAAAAACATAATTTGTTTATGGTTTTTTTATTGATACTAACTCTGAGTTTGGTTGGTGCAGTGTCTGCCAGTGACAATATCACTGTAAGCGATGATGCTCCAATTCTGGATAGTCCTGACGAAATCCAAATGGAGGCAGTCAGTGATTGTGAAGTATCGGAAGTTTCACTTGAAAATGATAATTCGGATATAATATCTTTAAGTGAAGATGACTCGCAGGATATTTTATATGCTGCTGATGAGGAGGATATTCACACTCAACAGCTTGATAGAAATTATGAACTCGGATATGAAATCACCTCGGATTTTACCAATTCCGTCAGTATTGATGGTGAAGATATATTGGTAATTTCAAATGCTGGAATTTCAAGGATTGATAATGAAACCACAGAAAGTGTTTTAAATGGAATAATAGATGCTTCTAATGGATATATAACTTATGAAGATGGTAATCTTATATCATTATCTTCAACTGCTGATTCAGTATATGTAGCATTCTTTGTAAAACACGATAAATCTTTTACAATTGCATTGTATAAAAACGATGCAACCCCTATATATTGCGGTAATGTAGGTCCAAGAATATCTGCTGGTCATCTGGAAAAGTTAAAACTGCATGATATTGAAATTGCTTCGATATTGTCGGTTATTGATTCCTGGACTAGTGGAAATTTATATGATTTAAATATTACGTCATATCAAATTGGAAATTCTGATGGACTTTTAGGTGGAAAAGATAAGCTTCAAACTGTTAAATATTATCCACATGAATTTGATTTGCCTCTTGTTGATGTTTTAGGCGTCTCAAGGGATTTCGATGATGATGCGTTTATTTTGGAGAAGTCAAATTCTTCAGATGAAAAAGCGTCCTTCGATGTTAGTATGGTAGGTAGATCTATGGAGGAATCTTCAAGCTTAAACCTATATCAGATAGGTGTTGATGCAAGTAATGAGGCAATTAATTACTTAAAATCACAGGGTGTTGATATTCCTAATGATTATCCATATTTGTACGTTTTAACATCTGCAGGTCATGTTAAAGTTGATGGTTTAAAAACAGATAAGGTTCTTGATGGAATTTTAGACGCTTTGGGACCAAAATTCAATGAAAAACATTTAATTTCTGTAGATGATCCATCATGGAAGGATTTAGTATTTTATTTCATAGTGGTAAAAAATACTAAATATACATCATATGCTTTAAAATACGATTCAAATGCTGCTGAGTTAATTGAATCTGATAAAGTAAAAGAACAAGGGGATAATATGGCAAAAATTAGAGGATTGATTTCCACTAACCATAAAGATCATGGTTCATCTAAAAGCAGTCATAAGATTATTTCCAATGTTTATGCAATGGATTTAAATCAAACAGCCAGTGTTAATATTACTGATAATAAGACTTCCATTGATAATAAAACTTCAAGGGAAAATGTCACTAATATTTCAGACAATAAAAATAAATCTGATGAAATCGTTGACATGCCAGTTAATTCAAATGCTAATCCGTTTAACATTTTATATACATTGGCATCAATTTTAATAGTGTGTGTAATTTTTGGTAGAAGTTACCGAAAACGTTAATTTATAATATTTCACATCTGTGAAATATTTTTTTATTTTTTTTCAAAACCTAACTCTTTTTAACTTGTTATATTATAAATTTTCAGGATGTTTTCTTAGATACATATCGCTATCTAATAACTTTTATATATCTTATTAGATTAATATTAAAATGTAATTAATTAATTTTAATTTTATCATGGAGAATTTACTATGGATATGATGAGTGTATTGTGGCAAGTTGGAATCTTCGCATCAGTCCTTGTTTTTGGAATAAAGATAGGACTTGCTTCAGGATTGGCCGACCTGTCAAAAAAATTATTTGCAGTAATCTGCATTGCTTATGGTGGAGGTGTTGTATTAATTTCAGCAATTGCTTCTTTATATTCAGAACAGCTTGTTCAAGCAATTTATAGTTATAATACAATATTTTACATTATAATGGCTTCAATAATGATTATTGCAGGTTTGTTTACAATAAGAGAATGGAAGATACATGATAAGAATACATCTACTGCGACTTCCCTAGCTATTATTGCTCCTTGTCCATGTTGTTTTGGTTCAATTATCGCAAGTGTTTTGATCGTTGCACCAACAATAGGTGTAAGTTCACTTAATTTAAGCTGGTATGCAGCTGCTGCACTTGTTGGGGTCATGATTGTAACTTATTTGGCATCAAATACTATAGTTAAAGTTATCAATAGGCCTTATCCTATTGTTTTAGGTAATTTTATGCTTTTACTTGGTGCTTATTTCTTGCTTTCAGCGATTGTTATACCAAACATTGCAGGAGCATTATCAAAAACTACAAGTCCAATTACAATGAGTTCTCCTCAGGATATCCTAATGGTGATTTTAGCATTTGCTATTTTGCTTGTTGGAGGTATCGTTTTAAATAAAAGAGGCAGAAGTATTTTAAGATAAAGGTGAAAAAATATGGCTTTAAATATTCCGGGTGGAGAATTTTTAACTGGTTCTCTTGATGTAATTTCTCAAAGTTTAACAATACCTGTACTGATAATTCTACTGGTTATTGTTATCATTTCAATTATTACATTGGGTGGAGCTATTGCAGAGTATACTTCAAGACGTAAGGTTCCCGTTGGAACAATTAGAGATTTGATTTATGATATCAATAGAGCAGATTCTGTTGAAACATTAAAAAACGTTATTACTAATGCCAATATTCCAAAAGCACAAAAAAAGGTTTTAAATGAAATTGCTGCTTCATCTGAATTGGGGGATGCCTCAAGAGAAGCACTTGCACGTAAATTATTTGAATTTGAAGAAGAAAAAACAATGAATAATTTACAAAAAACTGATATTATTACTCGTATTGGACCAACCTTGGGATTAATGGGTACTTTAATTCCAATGGGTCCGGGTCTTGCAGCATTAGGTGCTGGAGATATTAATACATTAGCATCTTCATTGACAGTGGCATTCAACACTACTATTGTAGGTATCGGTTCTGGTGCTTTATGTTACTTTATAGGTAAAATCCGTTCAGGATGGTATGACAGATACTTATCTGATTTAGATGCTTTAATTGATTCAGTTCTTGACAAAATGAATAACTAGTGATTTTATGGTAAGGAAACAAAGTAGACGTAGATCTAAAAGAGTGGAAGAAGACCCGATGGCTGGTACATCCAACCTTGTGGATGCAATGCTGGTTATTGCTGTAGGTTTTTTAGTTTTTGTTATCATAAGCTGGAACATGCAGGCAATGATTGATCCTGACCAGAATATTCAAGAACAAATGCAACAAAAGACAATGACAGAAGTTGACCAAGGTCAAGAATTAAACGATACTCCTGATACTTCAAATAGTTCAGGTCAGGGTTATACTGAAATGGGTAAAGTTTATAAAGACCCTGCGACGGGTAAGCTGATAATGGTGGAAGGTTAATCTTCCACGTGAACTTTTTTTTTAAACTTTTTATATTTTAAAATATAATATATATTATAATGTTTGATAGTCATTTTTCAAGAGTAGTTATAGTGAATTTAATATCTGCACTTATCATTACATTTGTTGCATGTTATTTTTTAATGACATTCCATCTGACAGATGTATTGCACGTTGCAAATATATTTGGTTTGTATTTCTTAGTTATTTTTGGAATTGACATTCTGGTGGAATCAGGTGATGTGAAAAATAATCATGAAAGATTTCTCATAGCAATTGCTTTAATCATAATCTATGATGCAATATTTTTAATTTTCGTACCGTTAATATTCGGATCAGATTTCTTAAAGCTTTCAGATTACTTAATTTTTGTTTTTGATGGTGTAAGATTTGATTTAACATTAAATGTAGGTATATATTTAATTATTTTTGCTGTCATCATGCTGATTTTTAATTTCTTGCTTTACTTAAAGGATAAGGAAAAGTATGGGGTGGAATAGATGGAATATGCAAAACTCTCAAAATCAGTTATTATGTATTTCATAATGTCTGTAATAATCATGATAATGGTTTCATTTGTGCTGTCAACTGTTAAAATTGATTATTTGGCCTATCTTGGAGTATTGCTGGGTATGTATATTTTTGCAGGTTATGGTGTTAACCGCTTAATCGAAGATGGTATCATTGAAGATAACTATCAGAGATATATTGTAGCTATTTTATGTTTAATTATTTTTTATTTGTTTTTTGCTTATTTGATGCATTATGTATTTGATATGAACATATTTGCTCCGATAGTTTTGGGCAATGATTTGATTTTAGACTCCAAGGCAGTTCTAATTGTCTTTTCAATAATTGTTTTAATTGCCAATTATTTTTCAAGCCGATAATTTTATAAGTGGTTTTGATTAAACTAATACTTACGAATTTTAATAGGTGTTTAATTATATGGAATTCTGTCCTAATTGTGGTAAGATGTTAATGCCAAAAAAAGGCAAGATTAAATGTAGATGCGGTTATGAAAAAAACCTTGAAAAGGAAGATATTGAGGAACAATACACAATGGAAGGTGAAACCAATCCTCAAGCAAAAGTTATCGTAACCGATAGGGATAATGTGGCACTTCCGACAACTACAATAACCTGCTATAAATGTGGCGGGACAAAGGGATACTGGTGGACAGTACAAACCCGTTCGGCTGATGAGGCACCAACAAATTTTATAAGATGCGCAAAATGTGGAAACACCTGGAGAAGCTCAAACTAGGAGGATGAAATATGAAAATATGTCCGAATTGCGGTTCAATACTGGCAGATAATGAACCATATTGTGAAAACTGTGGTTACAATCCGGATTTTGATATGGATGATTGGGAAGATTAATCCAGTTTTTTGATTTGCAGTGAACGGTTAATGTCTGTTTTGAAATTCTTGTTCCAACTTCATGAAAACCCCTTTTTTCATGAAAACGAGTGCTTTTGTGATTGTATTCTGGTTCAATGTCAATTTCAGCACAAACCAAATCATAATTTTTATTTAAAGCGTGTTTGAAAATATTTTCATATAAATTTTGAGCAATACCTTCTTTTCTTTGATGCATTTCAACATTAGCTTGATTCAGTTTAAAAATTTATGGGTAATCTTTTTTTAAGGCTTTTCTAATCATTAATTGGAATTTGATTATTTTTCATTATTAAGTTATCGAAGGATGAAACTTTATTATAGTATTTAAATAAAATAATTAATAATGAAAACTCTTGAAAAAACACTAAAATCAGTAACTGAAAATCCCAAATATATCTTCAGATTAACGGTTCAGGGAGTGATGGTAGGTATATTTTCTGGACTGATGGTTTGTCTATATCGTTTTTTACTTTCAGGTTCGGAAAGTGTTTTAAGAGATTATCTGACTATAATACATGGGAATGTATTGTATATTGTTCTGTTTTTTATAGCTCTGGCGGTGATGGGACTTTTGATTGATAGGCTCACCAAATGGGAAGTTGACTCAGCTGGCAGCGGAATACCTCAGATATATGCAGAGGTTAAAGGTCATATGGAGGCCAATTGGATTAAAGTCCTTATTTCTAAAATCACTGCAGGTGTTCTGACAGCTCTTGGCGGTTTGTCACTTGGTCCGGAAGGTCCGTCAGTTCAAATTGGAGGTATGGCCGGAAAGGGCGTTGCAAAATTATTCAAGGGATCAAAAACCGATGAGCTAAGATTGATTCTTGTCGGATCTGCAGTGGGTATTACAGCAGCATTCAATGCACCGTTGGCAGGAGTAATATTTGTTTTTGAAGAGATTAATCATGGATTCGATAAAACATTGGTATTCATTGCTTTGGTTGCAGCCATCGTATCTGATTTTATCTCAAAAGTTATCTTTGGACAGCATACAATATTGTCCTTTCCAATTTTGGACATTCCGCTTGAATGCTATTGGATTTTAATTGTTTTGGGAATTATCATAGGTATTTTGGGTTATGTCTACAATGTGGGCATGATTAAGTCAAGTGATGTTATGAATCATCTTAATATACCTTCATGGCTTAAGTTTGTATTGGTTTTCATGGTTTCAGGTGTTGTTGCATTATTGATTCCTGAAATCAGTGATGGAGGACACTTTATGATGGACATGCTTGATGTTGCCATTCCATCTTTGGGAGTTTTGCTTTTATTGTTGGTTTTAAAATATCTCTTCTCAATGTTTTCATTCTCATCAGGAGCTCCTGGAGGAATATTTTTACCGATTCTTGTTTTAGGCGCGTATATTGGTGCTGTTTTTGGAAGTGTCGTTGTTCAGCCATTGGGATTGGAACATGACTTGATTTATAAGTTCATTGTAGTTTCAATGGCAGGATTTTTTGCAGCAACTGTCAGATCACCAATTACCGGTGTGGTTCTGCTTGCTGAGATGTGCGGTTCGACTGAGTCATTGGTTGCAATGATTATAGTGTCTTTAATTGCGTATGTGGTGCCTACACTCTTGGGAAATGATCCGATTTACGAGTCATTATATGACAGATTGTTATTGAACAAGAATAGGGAATATGTTAAAAAACCTTCAAAACATGTCTTATCAGAGTATTTGGTGCCTCTTGATTGTAATTATATTAATTTTAAAGTTAAAGATATTCCATTTCCTAAAAATGCTATTGTTGTTTCAGTCATACGTAATGGAAAGTATATTATTCCAACGGAGGATTTCCATATTAAATATGGCGATCAGATTCATGTTTTAACAGATAGTAATGATTATCCATTTGTCAGACAGGAAATTGAAGAGTTGTTTGGTGGTTAGATGAGTATAGTATTCAAAAGACAAAGTGTACGCAGATTCACTGATGAAAAGGTCAGTGATGAGAAAATTGAAAATCTCCTAAAAGCGGGAATGCAGGCACCTTCTGCCTGTAACCAGCAGGCATGGGAGTTTGTAGTTATCAGTGATGAGGAAGACAAAAAAGCAGTTTCCGAGATGCATCAGTTTGCAAAGCCTGCAGAAAAGGCATCACATCTGATTGTTACAGTAGGAAACCTCAACGAGGCTAAGATTCACCGGATGATTGAACAGGACCTTGGAGCTTGTAATGAAAATATATTGCTTCAGGCAACCCATGAGGGATTGGGTGCTGTTTGGTTGGGATTCCACCCAATAGAAGACCGTACTTTGAAGTTAAAGGAATATTTGAATATTCCTGATTATTGCATACCGTTTTCTGTAATTTGCGTTGGTTATCCTCAAAAAGAAAATGAAGTGAAGCTTAGATATGATGAATCAAAAATTCACTTTGACAGATACTGAAATGTGTAATGATTATATATTTAATTGAATAAAATTATAATCATTAAAAGGGGTTAACATGGCAAGGATTTATTTAAATGATTTTGAACATTTTAATTCAACCACTGAGAGTATTTATGAATTGGGGGATTTTAATGTTCTCATTATATTAACTGATGGAACTAATTTGACCAGTTGGGATTATGTTGAAAATCCTGAGGATATTCTATATATCAGTGAAGACCTATTCGGTAAAACAATCCTTGAAGGCAGATACAAAGATTTAATAAACCTGAGAGCCATTGTTACATTGGGTGTCGGAAATATAGTGTCGACCAGAGATATGTTTAACGGTTGTGAATCATTAGTTGAAATATCCTCTCTTGATACATGGGATGTTTCTTTGGTTGATGATGTCAGCAACATGTTTAAGGGATGCTCTAGCTTAGAAGATATTTCCGCTTTAGCCAACTGGAACACCTCTAATGTTATTGATATGTCATGCATGTTCATGGGATGCTCTTCACTTGAAAGTGTTTCCGCTTTGGCTAATTGGGATGTCAGCCACGTTGATGATATGCATTACTTATTTTCAGATTGTCTTAAACTTACAGATATTTCTGCATTAGCCAATTGGGATGTTCGCAATGTACGGGATATTGCATGCTTGTTTGAATTTTGCGCTTCCTTGGAAGATATTTCTGCATTGAAAAATTGGAATCTGATTAATGCGTTTAATGTAACTGCACTTTTTAGAAGCTGTGTTAGTCTTAAAGATATTTCTCCATTGTCTAATTGGGATTTATCATTAATGGATAATAATAAAAGTCTTTTGTCCATTTTTGCATATTGCAGTTCTATTAAAAATTTATCTCCATTGAAATCATGGGATGTATCTAAAATCAATAGGATATCTGGACTTTTTGAAGGTTGCAGTTCAATTAAAAATCTGTCTGCACTTAAAAATTGGGATGTTTCAAATATTTCCTCATTTGATTTTCTGTTTAAAAACTGTACTTCACTAACAAATATATCTGCTTTAAAGGAGTGGAATATATCCAATGTATCTTCATTAAAAAGCATGTTTAAGCATTGTGAGTTGTTGGAAGATGTTTCACCTTTAAAGGAGTGGGATGTAAGCAATATCAATAATATGGAAGGAATGTTTAAGAAATGCGATTCATTAGTTGATGCATCTGCATTATCCGATTGGAAAGTATCAGATAATTTGAATATTGATTCCATCTTTGATGAATGCAGTTTGCTTGAAGTATATCCTGAATGGTATAAATTGGAAGTTTTAAAAAATAGGGATTTAAATCCTGATTCATTTGAAATATTCATTAATGAGCTGGATGAATCCTTTTTCAAAGTAAACCTAAATAATTTTGATGAAGAAACTCAGATGGACATTGTGGATTCAGTTGACAGCCAATCCATTTTGGAGTTCATTGTTGACAGGTCTAAATTCAAATCCGTTCAGCACATTGCACTTGAAAAAATCACTGATGAGACAATTTTAACCAATATTGCAATCAATGATCATAATTATGACATATCCCCTTCAGATGATGAGTCAAATCCTTTAAACTACAAATTTTATTTCTACAATCGTGAAGAGGCATTTGTCAAAATCAAAAACAAAGTCATGCTTGTTAAAATAGCAAAAGAAAGCCAGTATATTCTTGATAATATTGGCCATATTATGAAATATGTTGACAGTGAAGAGGAATGGATTGACATTGTTTTAAATTCAAAATCCCTTGATGTAAGTTTATTTGCTCTTTTGAATATAAAATCTCAAAATTCCTTTGAAAGGATTATTGAAGAATGTAGTGATGAAGAGATTTTAAAGTATGCAAATGACATGGCTAAAAAAGAGTAATTGAATTCTATTTTTTTTAAATTATTTTAGGCAAATTTAAATAAGAATAACAATAAATTTTTACACAATAACTTAATGTTTTAAGTTAATATTTTTAGAGGTTAAAACTATGGTAAGTGTAAACGTAGAAGCTAAAAAAACCGTAGATGTAATGATAGAAAAAGCAGATGAATTAAACATCGCTGTTGCAACTTTAGATAATGGTGCTACTGTTATCGACTGTGGTGTAAATGTCGATGGAAGTTTTAAAGCAGGAGAACTTTATACTAAAGTTTGTCTTGGTGGACTTGCAGATGTTGGAATTTCAATTCCGGGAGATTTATCTGAAAAATTCGCACTTCCTTCAGTAAAAATTAAAACTGACTCACCTTCTATTTCAACCTTAGGTTCTCAAAAAGCAGGTTGGTCTGTTTCTGTTGGTGATTTCTTTGCATTAGGTTCAGGACCTGCAAGAGCAATCGCATTAAAACCAGCTGAAACTTATGAAGAAATTGATTACGAAGACAAAGATGCAGACTTAGCAATCTTAACACTCGAAGCTGATGTATTGCCTGGTGACGATGTTGCTCAATACATTGCTGATGAATGTGATGTTGATGTTAAAAATGTTTACTTGCTTGTAGCTCCTACATCTTCCCTTGTCGGATCTATCCAAATTTCCGGAAGAGTAGTTGAAAACGGAACCTACAAAATGTTAGAAGCAATCAAATTCGATGTAACCAAAGTAAAACATGCAGCAGGTATTGCACCAATTGCACCTGTTGACCCAGATGGTTTAAAAGCAATGGGTAAAACCAACGATGCAGTATTGTTCGGTGGAAGAACCTACTACTATGTTGAATCTGATGAAAACGATGATATTGCTGATGTAGCAGCTAAATTACCATCATCTGCAGCTGATGGATATGGTAAACCATTCTTCGATGTATTTAAAGAAGCAGAATTTGACTTCTACAAAATCGACAAAGGAATGTTTGCTCCTGCAGAAGTAGTAATTAACGATTTGACTACTGGTAAAATTTATAAAGAAGGATTTGTTAACGCAGATTTACTTAAAAAATCCTTCGGCGTAGATGAATAATTTTATTCATCTTTTCTTTTTTTTAAATATTTTCACATCATCTTTAATTTAAAAATAATAAATTAATCGGGCAATGTTGAGTTTAAGTCTAATTATTGATTCAACTTGCGAAATATCTGGGTTGTTACAATTAAATCTTTTTTTTAAAGAGGTAACTCGATAATCTTTTAATGGCATTTTTATGTGTTTTGAGTTTAATTAACTTGGGATTTTATTTATTTTTTTTATTAATTGAATATTTGATTGATTTATGTTATTTTTACTTTATTTTGTTATTTATTTTATTTTTTATTTTATTTTCCTTTAATTTTAAGGTGTTTTTTTTGATAGTTAAATTTATTAGTTTTTTAGTTCAAATATATGAATGGTATACCAATTTTTTCTATTTTCACCAGATAATTCAATTTCTGGTGAAAATAGTGATTTCTCGATGCTAAGGTTGCCTAAAAGAGGTGAATAAAAGATTTTATTGAATAAAAATTTAAATCACTTCAAATTTTTATTATTTGGAAACAAAATTTTTCTTGATTTTTTTATGAGGGAGAATAAAAATCAACAAATTGTTCCTTTAAGTTCTTTTAATCGTATAATATTGTATAATAAACCTCTCAGAAGCATTTCATTTTGATTTGCCGTGAAATCACGGCATAACAAGTTCAAAATACTATTCTTAGTCTTGTGAAATCCATTAATGCATTCGCTGTTGGGGAATCTGTCTTTGTAAATTTCGTTGTATTTCCCTTCAGCAAATTCATTAGTCATTTTATACATATATAAACTCATTCTATCCTCAATTTCAGCACATTTGCATTTTTCACCATATTTTTCAACAAAAGGACATCCACTACAATCTTTGCAACTGAATTTGAAACTAAACTCTCGTAAATCTCCAAAAATATGTGATTGTTTGTTGTATTTTCCATTTGTTACTTTATAACTGTCTAAACTTATTAATCGTTCATTTGGACAGATATATGCATTAACAATGCGAATGCATTGTTTTTTTGAGACATTGTCTTTCTTTTTGTTGTTTTTTCCATCTTTTAATTGAATGTTCCAAAGTTTTCTTTTTTTGTTATTATTTTGTCTTGCAATTTGTTTGGACATTACAATAAAATTGAGGTCATTAAAATCTGCTATTTCAAAATTATCATTGCTAAAATAACCTGAATCGCAAATAAAAATTGCTTGGTCAATTAAATTTTCAAATTCAAATTTTTCGTAATCTTGTTGAGATCCATATTTTAGATTTAATTCTTTCAATATTTCAAAACTTAATTTTAATTCTTTTAAAACTTCTTCTAATACCGAATGGTCATTTGGTTTTCGCAATAGAACACCAGTTATTAATATTTGATGATTTGCCATGATTGATTGGAGATTTAATCCAAATTCATATCCTCCTTTTTTGGTTTTCATCATTACAGCATCAGGAAAACTAACAGAAACATAATTTTTATTACTTTTACCAATAGCATTTTTTAATTCTTCCAAATTATTAAAAACTTTTCTACAATAAATTTTACTGTTTTTTAAAGCCAATTTAAGTACTTTTTCAGTTTCTTCATCAAGATCTTCTGACTCCAATATTTTGTTTAATTTTTGTTTAAATCTTTTTGGAGAACTTTTTTTGCCATTATGGATTAATCCTAACTTTTTAATCTTTTTGACATTTTCAATTTCTTCCAAATGAATTAAATAATATTTAGATGCATTAACTAATGCATCTGTACCATCTACAAATAATTGAGCTAAATCCAACCAACCATAATCATTTAATCTAATTAAACTGAATAGAAAAATTTTTTTCAAAATTCTTGGATCAGAATCTTTAAGCAATCTTCGATAAACATCTTCCTTTGGATTAAAACCGGAAGTAAACATGTTGATTAAACTACTATCTTCACAAAAGGAACTTATACTTTTTAAATTTGTTTTTCCAATTTTTAATGCAAACATCAATCCTCCAAGGACTAATGTTCTTGGATAAGCTTTAGGTCCTCTTTTAGAATTGAATTTCAAATCC
>NZ_JAFUHT010000020.1 GCF_017468685.1 Methanobrevibacter sp. | reverse complement strand
TAGCAGATGAAACATTACCATTTTTGAAAATTATATTAGACAATAATACATTGTTTCCTTGAATTTTTAATATTCTTCCACTATTTCTAGCATCAATAACAACATCATCAGTCATACCAATGATTGAAACATTCTTAAGAATATTCAAACCATCTACATCAACACCATCCAAATAATGGACACCATCAGCAAGATAAACAACACCATTATCCTCAACAACACTTAAAGCATGCCCAATAGTTTTAAAAGGAGCTGAAGCGGTGCCCCCATTTGTATCTAATCCATTATCATAATCAACATATGCTTCAGTTAAACTAGTAGGTTGAGGATTATTTGAATTGACAGTGACCAAAAACCATGATGTTGATACTTCAGGACCGCCAAAATCAGAAACCCAGTCACCCCAATACATTGGACCATCTTCAGGAGTAAATGTCACATTATAAGGAGTTTCACTTGCTACAAATAAAGAATTCGGAAATGTATATACTATTTCATGACCACTTAGCTCTACAACATTACCAGAGCCCCCATTAACCTGGATATATACCAGGAAATCAGGTCCGGGTAGGAATTCTCCACTACCATCTACTACATGAGCTTTAACAGTTATAGTTTCACCTTCGGTTATAGTGAAATCCTCCTTGTCAAATTTAAAATATGCACTAGGGTTAGGTTCAGTATAACCTAATTTTTCATCATCACTCCCGACAGATACACCATCAGCAGCCCGACTGTTTTCGTCTGCATCATCGACAACAGACAAATCATCATATCCATCGTCTTGATTATCAATAGAAATAATTTCATTATCATTATAAACAGCCAAATCATCTGTTGAATTATTAATATCATGTGCAAAAGCTGAAGATATTGATAAAACTAAGACAAAAAACAATGTTAATAATAATAAAGAAGTTTTAACATTCTTTTGCAAAATAATTTCCCCCATTTTTTTAATACAAATTTTTAAAAATTTATTAAAGGCAATAATAAAATTATAACCTTAATTATTACTATATGAAATAATATATTTAAAACTAACCAATTTATTACTAAAATTAAAAAATAATAAAAAAAGTAATACATAAAAAGGATATTTAATTCAATATAAAGAAAAAAAGTAAGAAAAGGTATACATAATTTTAAATTAACCTTCAACCATGATCAATTTTCCCGTTGAAGGATCCTTATAGACCTTACCCATTTCCATGTATCCCTGACCGGAGCTGTCGGAAGTGTCCGGAGTCTCATTTAAAACCTGTCCTTCAGCCACTTCAGTCACATCAGGTGATGATTCCTCAATGGCCTTTTGTTGGTCTTGCGAATCCTGAAATACAACACTCTGCATATTCCAACTTATTACAACAAATATCAGCAATCCAACTGCAATAACAAGCATTGCATCAACAAGATTTGAGGTTCCTGCCATCGGATCCTCTTCACCTTCTGAAAATCTCTTTTTAGACTTGTCTCGAACCATGTGAAAACCTCATTGATTTAATTTATCCAGAAGCGCATCGGCAAGCGCATCCAAGTTGGACAGGTATTCCTCATACCATCTGCGTCTTACTTTTGATACGAAGTAGGCCACAGCACCTGCACCAATACCAACAACAGTGGTATCAAATGCTACAATAATCGCGTTGGCAAGAGTATTTACATCACCAGCACCCAATGCGGCAAGACCTGGACCCATTGGGATTAATGTACCCATTAAACCTAAAGTCGGTCCTATACGGGTTACAACATCAGTTTTCTCTATTGTCTTTGTGAATTTGTTTTCCTCAAACTCTATCAGTTTCTTTGCAAGGGCATGCCTTGAATCGACTGTAAGTGAACTGGACCTTAAAATTTTTATTAAAACAACCTTCTGGGATTCATAGATTTTTGCGTTCTTAATTATGTCCTTTATTTCATCCAATGATCCGGCATTGGAAATTGAATATATTAACTGCTCAATCAAATCGGGAGTGACTTTTTTTCTTGAAGTGTACTCAGAAACCAGCCCTCCAATAGCCAAGACTGCGAAAACCGCAAATATCACTAAAAAGATAATTACGGGAATCTGCAGACTTTGAGAAATCATGTTTAATGTTGAAGTCAATATTTCGCTGCCGGGAATTGTTGCTACCATAAAATCACCTAATTAAAATTGCTGTTTCTCCTTGAAATTATTCCGCCTATTCCAATAATCACCAATATCAGTATCAATGCTCCAATCAATGAATAAGGAGAAGATATTGATATTGCATCCATCGGATTTTGAATCATTGCTGTAATGTTTGGCAAAAATAGCGCTGAAAGGAGGAAATATATTCCCAAAAAGAACATGAAATTTCCTAAGACGATCGGATATGGCTTATCAATAAACCTAACAAGATGGTTGGATGCAAAATAGGTTAGAACAATTGTCAGAACCAATGCACCTGCAACAACAAGACTCAAATCCATCAATCCCAAACCAACTGTAGGTGCAACAAGCATGATGCTCACTATAATAGATCCAAAACAGCACGGACAAGGTGCCACAACAGCCATGCAAGTGGCGGCGGTTGTGTTCTTTTCAAACACCTTATATTCCCTTATTGTGAACAATCCTGCCAAAATCATGATTATTGCCATTATCAGGAAAAATTCAAAATTATAAGTATAAATCAAGTCTGTAATCTGCTGTGTGAAATGGGAAGAGATTTCTGTCAATATCAACACACCTCCACCATATCCAATGGAAACCAATGCCAAATATTTCTTTGACATATTGGCCAGACCTGTTGCCAGACCCAATTTAATTCCAAAAATCAAAACAGCGGATAAAATACCCACTTGCCATAAAATATTAATCGCATCCATTTTAATCACCTAAAATTTTTCTCTGAAAAGCTTATCCAAATCATGTTTTTTATCCTTATCATCACTGTCTCTAAAGTATCCGAATGCTATAACCATAATCAAACACAATATAGCTATAACCGCTATAAGAGACAATCCAACTTCACTTGCTGACTGTGAAGTGATTGGATTGATTTCAACTGATTTTTTAACATCAGCACCTTCAACAGAAGAACTTCCCGCCTGTACTGACTCACTGCCTGCACCGACATTTGAAAATGCTTCACCCTGTGCATTTTCACCGTTTTGTGCGGTAGCTTGATTTGTTGTTGAACTTGAATTTGTTGCAATAGTGGCTGATGAAGTTGAACCCTCAACTGGATTGTTTGTTGACGCCTCATTCTGATTTTGGACCTTGTCCTGAGTTTCTGGAGGAACAGTTGATTGTGTAGTGTTGGTGAATACCGGATTTCTTGTTGCCTCATATAATTTAGGGAGCAATTGTGCCAAAATATCAGGATTTACATATTGAACTGCCCATTGCATCATTGCAATATTTCCACAGCTGCAGTCACAACAAGCCACACCATTTTGAACTGTTGCTTGGGCCCATGTGTTTGCAATGTTTCTTATTGTAGCGTCATTTGCATTCCAATATCCTTCCTGAATGGCAGTCAGCATTGTTCCACTCATTGAAATAAGAGAATATGCATTATTTCCGGATTTCAACCAATCAGTAACTCCAATATTGTATTTATCATTATAGTAAGTGTTATAAACCCTGTTCCATAAAGCATCACTGACAGCAGAAGGTCGGGTAACTTGCCAACCGTATAAGTTAGTTACAAATTTATTTGACATGTATCTAGCGCCGCTGTACCCTTCAGCCATCATTCCCTTAATCCATTCAGGATTATCATATCTTGAAGCGATTTCCTGATACATCACTTCCTCCAAGGATGCAATATATGCCTTATCCTTATTGGCGTACATCAATACGTTCATGTTAGGGGTTTTTCCAGATATCTTCTCGACTGTCATGGACAATCCACCCCAATAATCAAAGAAGTCATCGTTGTCGAGAACACCATATTGATTAGTGTTACGGCTAGTTACGATTGTATCTGAATTGGATAATGCCCTAAGGAATACCAATGGATTTGTATCTCCCCAATAATTTTTGGAATACATGTTTCCCATTCTTCCAAGGTAAAAATCGGCTAGCTCGCTTGTATCATTCCATGTCCAAGACATTGATACCAATTTTGATATTCCTGCACCATAATCTCCATTTGGTGGTGCAAAAATGCGTGTAATGGCACATTCACCTGCATAAGTGGCATTATAACCTTGACTTAAATAGTATATGCAATCTTCAACCCAGTGCTTTGCAACGTAATTATCCTCAAGTGATTCTGAACTAATACCATAATATCCTATGCCTTCCATGACAAAATTAATGGCCTCTTTTATTTGCTTACCGTATTGACTTCTCATAAGAGTACTGTTTCGAACAATGGTATTGTAAGATCTTGCAAGTGCAACTCTAAATGCATTATCCAATAAAATGGATTGAGAGGAATATAAATCCCTAAAGAGTCCGCTTGTAATTACTGTGACATCAATTCTTTTCTTATCCCAACCTTCAGGACGAGTTAAGTCTTCCAAAAGAATATATTCAGGCATTGATTTGGTTTTTTGACCGATTTCCCCATGGTCATGGTCAGGATCATCCTCATCATCTATGAAATATCCTGCACTTGGTGAATCTGACCATACTGGCTTCATTCCAAGAAGATATAAAACGGATGCAACCAAAGCCCCGTCATCCCTTGCAGTTTCAACACACCAAATTCCCATTATGACTTTTTCAGTTGTATCATTCAAGCCGGATAGGGTCAAGAGCGCCAATGTCTTTGCATAATTCCATGCATCCTGAGTTGGTAGTTCCTGGGATTGGTCCTGATACATATTCCTTCCTGTTGGAAGAACAATTGGGTTTAATATTACTTCTCCCCCAGCACTAATAGGGATATATCTGCCGTTTAACCCATTGAGCATTGAATTCATTTCATTGGTTACACTTTCATTAATCAAACCTATGTATTTTTTAGCCAATTGCAAACAGGCAAGAACTTTTGCATTATCATATAAATTATTTCCTGCAACCAATGTTCTGTAAATATCATCCACATCCCAATAAATCAGGGCTTTGCAGATATCATATGATTTGTTGAGGATAAATTCTCTTTCAAAAGATGATAAACTGTCATAATCCTTAGAGTAATATATGTATGAAAGTTCATCGAATAGGTTGGTTTCACCTTGTTCGCTTTCAAAATCGAATGACAGCATTACCGAAACCGTGCTTGCAAGGTCTTGTTCTGTCCAATATTGTCCTAAAGCATGAAGACCTAAAGGATAGAGAACATCCTGAAGCGATTTTAAAAATGTGTCCAACTTATCAACAAGAATATCATCAGCTAAATTTGCCACTTCCTCAACACTTAATCCCAAATTCATTGAATAATCCTGTTCAATAATGAATTGGCGTATTTGCTGTGCAAATTCAGCTTTCAATTCTGCATTTTCTGTATTGTAATAATAATTAATTAGATTAACCGAAATTGTTAAATTTCCATATAAATGAGTATAAGACATTGGAGAAGTCAAATGTGAAATCAATACTGCAAATCCTCTTCTTTTTGCTTGAATAGCTTCTCCCAAACCATCAGAAATATAGAAATACAATTGAGGCACATCTCCAACAACAACAGATCCGTAATCGGTTGCTGACAATAGTATTTCTTTTCCAGGCAACCATTCATGAGTTGCATGCCTTCCAACAAAGACCATTGCGTTTGAATAATATTTTTGCATATAGTAATATGCAGCCAAATACTGGTGTGTTGGAGCAACGGCAGTACAATGGTATAGATTTGAAATGTCTGCCTCCCAACCCCTCTGAGGTTCTGGAGCAATGAAAATATTTCCAAATGTCAAACCAGGAATCACAAAGTAATCGATGCCATTCCTATTGACAACCATTACTGTACCCGGTGAGTCACCCCATCCGTTTAATCCTGAAACATTCAGCTGCTTGAATTCGACAAAATACTGTTGGAACAAATTGAAGTATTTAACATCCTGGGTCTTGGTATAGTTTTTCAATGCACCTACAATCTTATTTAAAACGACTGCGGCATCAGTCGCCTTATCATCAGGAAGCAATGAAGTTACCTGATTTAACCAATCATCAATTGTATCCCCAATAGTCACGGTGTAGTTTAACTCAACCGCCCTTCTTGCCAACTCTCCAATGTATGCGACTGGACCTTCACGAACCTGCAACTTAATAATGTCATCTAATGAATTGAACCATTCAGTGTATTCGCTTACCGGAAACAATGTTACACCGGATTGATTAGCCAATTTTTCAAGTTCACCAGGAGCCCAATTAGCTACATTGATTCCACACCTTAAAATCATGTCTTCAAGTTCTGAAACATTGTTAGGCAAATCTTCAACCTTATATCCTGCGGCCTTTAAAGTGTATAGCATATTATAAATGCTGGTAATTGTATCCAAATAACTTGATCCTATATTCTGTTTTCCTGGAGGATAGTTATAATAGATTATGGAGAGTACCTTTTCACCATTTTCAGCATATTTCAAGTCTACCCATGAGTCTACCCTGTCAGTCAACAAATCAATGTTTCTTACATGAGAAATATATGTGACGATTCTTGCACCAGTCAAATCTGAGATGTATGATGAAACACCTCCAATGAATGTAGCATCAATAATACCTTGTGCCTCTGCAATAGCAACATGCCACCATTTATCACTTTTTTCTGTGGTCAAACCTGTACTTCCAAGCTCCCACTGTTCATTTGAAACATAATCAGAATGGACAGCCCTGAAAACTGGAACTCCGAGCTCTTCAAAAAAGTCTATTGTTTTAGTAAAATTTTCTCCGCCTACCCCATATGCAACCATTGATATTATGGCATCTACATACATTTCATAATTTGATGAGTTCGCTAAAAATCCTGAAATGTCACTGCCAGCACTTGTGAAAGATTCGACCATAACCCTTAACTGTTCAGCTGTACCTCCAGCAGCAAATACTGGAATGACATTATATCCTTTAGATTCCAATGATTCTATTATTGCATATGTTGGATGCAGTTGCTGGGATGAAACATACATCGTACTTTCCAATATACCTACAGTACGAGTTCTTGAAGAATCAAAATAAGTTGCAATATACTCATCTAAAGAAAACCACCTTTCCCTATAGATTCCATATAAGTATGAACCGGTGAAATTTGGCTCATCATAATCAACATCATATCCTAGGTGATTCAAAATATATAGAATTTGGTTTTTCATGCTGTTCTTGTCATTGATATCCTTATACAACACCAAATCGTTTAACACTTTATTGAATGCTGCACCATCACCCATTATATATCTTTCAATGTCTTCGTAAGCAGTTCCCCTCTGAGTATTTGAAAAATATGTAATGATATCATCTGTTGAAAATGATGATAAAATCCTATTATAATTAATTGTGTTCTGTTTAATTAAATTAATTGATGAGGATCCTGAATTCATATTTCCTGAAGGGGGTTCCAATATTAAAAATATCTGCTTTTCTACAACGTCAGGATATTTTTCAATAGTGCTTGTCAAAACGGCATCAACATCAGTACTAATCCATTCCCCTATGAATGCATCAGAACTGTATAGTAAATTCACTAATTCCAATTCTTCCATTGTCTTTATCTGTTGACCACTTCTAACAATTATATTGACATTCTTAAAATCGTGTTCATTGAAAAGTTCGTGGCTGGCGGCGTCTAGAATATTAGTGCCGGGATTATCACTAATAAAAAATAAAGTATAGTTATCCTGTGAAGAAATAGAATCTTCAGATTCAGAAGTATCAAGTGAATTTAAACTATCCGAACTTAAATCATTTCCACTTCCAGAAGAATCTTCAACAATATCCTCCTCAATTAAATCCACATTGCTTTCAATGGCTTGATTGCTTTCAATACTTAAACCAGTATCATTTTCTAGAGCAAAAGCAACCTGACAAGAAATGATTATGATTAGAATTGAAAATATAACTAAAAACCATCTTTTTTTTGTAAACATTTTATCCCTTAAATTTTAATAATAATAAATATTTATAATATTTAATATTAATAAAGTTAATTAAAGTATTACTAATCTGGGAATTTTATAGGAAAACGTAATAAAAAAATCTAATGAGTACATAATATTTATTAAATCTAAAAACCAAAATTATAATATTAGTAAATAGGGGAATAATATGAGATATGGGAATGGCATTGTAAAGAAATATTCAAGAGAGTACAATAGAACACTGAAAAATGGTGAGCGAAAAAAATACACCGCCGAACAGATACAAATTACCGTGCCGAAAAATGAAGACATCTATGAAAATAAAGAAGAAGTCTTAATTATCCCAAACTCCGAAATCGAAGAATTTAAAAATAGAGAGGAAGAATTAGAAACTTTAAAAGTAGCTAATTATTTATATGTTGAGGAAGTGAAAAAATTGGAAGAAGAACTTGAAAACACCAGTGCGGCATCTAATTTGGAATTTGAAAAGGAAATTGATGAACTTAAAGCTGAAATTGAACGCAAAACTAAAGCATTAAATGAAATGGAAAGTAAATATGAACATTTACATCAAGACAACATTGACTCTCTTAAAAAGGAAAATGAAACAATAAAAGACAAGCATTCCAAATTGATTATAGAAAACGAAAACCTCAAAACCAAGTTCGTCAACATCAAAACCGAAAACGAAAACCTGAAAACCAAATATTCAAGCATCAAGGAAGAAAACAAAAACCTCAAAACAAAATGTTCCAACATCAAGGAGGAACATCATTCCCTAAAAGAAAGCTACAATAGCGTTTCCACTAAATACGACCATCTAAAACAGGAAAACCTCAACACCAAAACCAGCTATGCTGAAATTTATGAGCTAAATGAAGGACTAGAAAAAGATTATGATTCACTTTTAGGCGAATATAATGATTTAGTTGATAAATTCAACGACCTTCAAGAAGAATTATATAATATAAAAACTAATCAAACTCATGATGAGTTCATAGCCAATAAAGTTAAAGAATTTATGTTATCCAGATCCTAAAGAGTTTTATAATCATCTTGAAACTCTGGATTCCATCTTTTTAATCCTGGAATGAACATTGCAGTGATTCCAGTCGCTTGAGTTTCTGCAAGGTCAGGATTTTTCTCCATCATCTCTTTAGTTTTGCGAACAATCATCTCCTGTAATGTAATATCCGGTTCGGTGAACTCCCCATCTTGAAAACAGTCTTTACAATAGTCAGGATTTAAACTGCCATCCTTATTTGTTCCATAGTCTTCTTTTATAATTGGCTGTCCGCATGAATTACAAAATCCCATAAAAAATACTCCTTTTAAAAAAAAATAGATTGTAAATTAGAAATTAATCTAATTTACTCTTTCACATCAATGTTTTCGTCTTCATCCATTGCAAGTCTCATGTTGTCTGGATCTGGGTCAAAGTGTTCTAAGAAGTCTTGTGCAGCTCTTCTTACATCTCTTGAACCGATGATGTATCTACCTGCAATGATGATGTTTGCACCTTTAGTGATTGCTTCTTCAACATTGTTAGGTTTGATTCCTCCAGCAACGGCAATGAGTCCTTTTTCACCGAGGGTCGCTTTAATATCTTTAATGTTACCCCATTCGGTCATGTCACTGGTGTCTTCACCGTGTTCTGCTCTGTAGGATTCCATATCAACGTTTCTGTGTAACAATACGATGTCAGGTTTCAAGTCATCTGGAAGTTGAGCCAGTTTTTCTTCAAATCCTTTGACATTCATCATATCAAGGATGGAATAGATACCTTGTTTTTGGGTTTCGTGAATTGCTTTTGCAATGGATTCAATGGTACCGAGACCGGAAATAGCTACTGCATCAGCTGTTTCATCTGCTGCCATCTTAACTTCTACACGACCTACGTCTAAAGTTTTCAAATCAGCAATGATGAATGCATCTGGGCGTAAAGCTCTGATTTTTCCGATAATTCCAACACCGAATTTTTTAACGAGTGGAGTACCTGCTTCAAGCAAGATCCTGTCGTTGTCCGGTAAGTCATTGATGATTCTTTCCATTGCAGCTTCATTGTCAAGGTCAAGTGCAACTTGCAAGTATGGTGGGCTCCAGAGTTTTTTGACTTTGAATCCCATGATTGGGTGAGTTCCACGGTCTTTTTCTGCAAGCACTTTTTCAATGTCTGGGTAACCTGCCATTGCTCTTCTGATAGCTAATTTGGTTGCTCCATAGTTGTATTGATAAATTTTTCTGTAATCTTCAGCTGAAGGGTCGATGAATACGCTTACATTGATTACAATGTCTTCTACAATATCTTTTG
Source organism: Methanobrevibacter sp. (assembly GCF_017468685.1). Taxonomy (NCBI): domain Archaea; kingdom Methanobacteriati; phylum Methanobacteriota; class Methanobacteria; order Methanobacteriales; family Methanobacteriaceae; genus Methanobrevibacter; species Methanobrevibacter sp. The sequence goes on along the minus strand of NZ_JAFUHT010000020.1, from coordinate 31,738 downwards.
GGATGTATCCATCTTCAACTGCATCTGCAACTGCTCTTGCAACTGCTGTTTGTGCAGGTCCGAAAATTTTACTTGCGTCATCTAAATCACCGACAGTTACTTTAGGAATAATTAAAGTAGCTGGCTTGGTCATTAAATTAGGTCTAATTACACTTGTTAGTGGAGTGTGGCCTACGGAAAGGTTTGATAAACCATTAGCGAAAGCTTGACCGACTGGTCCGAACTTATCACCGATTAATAAGTCAACGTGTGCTAATTCAGGGCCGTCTCCAATAAGAGCTTCTCCTATTCTATACATTGGGTCCATTAAATTTCCTCCATATTATACTATAAATTTTATTTGTAATTAAATTATTGGAAGTTAATCCTTCTTGAGATATCCTTTGGTAAAGGTAATCTTCTGAAAGGTTTTCCTTCACATTTAGCGTTAATTTCACTGATGAGTTCATCCACTGTCATGTCAACTTTTTCACCTGTTTCCCTGACAGTCACTTGGAACTTACCGGTTTCAGCTTCCTTATCTCCAACAACAAAAATGTATGGTATCCATTCTTTTGATGCATTACGGATTTTTTTACCTACACTTTCATCCCTGTCATCGATGTCCACACGGATGTTTGAGGCATTGATTTTTTCGTATAATTCCTCTGCAAATTCCTTGTGGGTTTCTGATATTGTTAAAATTCTTGCCTGAATCGGACTTAACCAGGTTGGAAGCATTGGAGCTTTCTCGTTGATTTCAATGGCAGTCTTTTCAAGCATTGCACATAATACCCTTTCGATACTTCCAGTTGGGGAAGTGTGAAGGATTGTAGGATTGTGCTGTTTGCCGTCCTCTCCTAAATAAGTAATATCGAATCTTTTACCGCTTTCAACGTCAATCTGTACAGTAGGGTTTTCAATCGGACGGCCTAATGCGTCAATATTTGCAAGGTCGATTTTACATACCCAGTAGTGGTGTCTTTCAGGTAAGATTTCTAATAAAATTGGTTTTTCGAATTTACGAGCGATTTCATACATCCACTGCTCGTTTTCTTCAAAGAAGTCCTGGGTTGCTCTGAAAATCACTTCGAAATCTAAATTCAAGTCTTCACCGGTTTGCATACACATGTCAGTCTGCTGGGAGAATTCCTCAAGTGATGAGCGAACATCAGTACAGAAGGAGTGGCAGTCTGGCATTGTAAATGCCCTTAATCTTTTAAGTCCGACAACTTCTCCTTTTTTCTCATAACGGAAACTGTATCTGGTCAGCTCAAAGATTTTAGCCGGGAAGTTTTTCCAGGTTAAATAGGAATCGCTCATTAATCTGAATGCACCGAAACATGCTGCAAATCTAAGCATCAGATTCTTTTTGGTGTCGGTTCTGTACTGCCTTTCACCGAACTTGTAAGCATGCTCATAGATTGCAGGATTGTCCAAATCATAAAAGATTGGGGTTTCAACAGGCATTGCTCCACGATCAACAGTGAGGTCATAAACGTAATCTGAAAGCAAATCTCTTATTAATTTACCTTTAGGATACCATCTGAGGTTTCCTACATCAGAAGCGGGTTCATAGTCACAGATTTCCTTTTCCCTCATCAGTTTAACGTGAGGTGGTTCGCCTTCATCAGATGCTCCTTGGCCTAATTCATAGTCAACAAGTTGCTTGAAGGCATGGTTTTCGAATTTGAAATCATCGATTTCAGTAATCTTGTCTCCTTCAAGAATATGCCAAGTGGAAGGTTTTCTTTCGACTTTTTCCTCTTCCTCATCGGCTGTGATTGTTCTTGAAAGCTCACTTAGAGGGTGTCCTTTACAGGATATTTCAAATGCCTTATACCATCCGAAAGGTACTCTTTGAACAGTTAAGTTTTCATCAATTAATGCCTGTTCAGCATCTTTTAAGATTTGAACGGCAACTTTTGGAGAACTTAATGATGAAGACAAGTGAGCATATGGATATAAAACTATATTTTCTGCTTTAACCTGTTCATTAGTTTTGATAACTTCTTTAACTAAGTTTTTAACAATACCTTCTGGATTATTTTCATCGTCTTTTTCAACAGCTGTAAATACTACTAAAGAATCATCAAATGAGCCTGCTTTTTTTGCCTCTTCGATTTCTTCAGCTACAGGTGTCTGCTTTTTCACATTGTAGTTTAAATAATCAGAATGAATAAGAAGTATTCTCATTTAATCACCAATATATTAATGATTAAATTTTTGATTTTAATATTATATAAAAATAGTTAATTTGAAAAAATTTGATTAGAAATTTATCTCAGATTTAAATTTTATAATTTCTTAAATCGATAATATGGTCTTAAAATGAAGCAGCTAAAAAAAGATAGAAAAAATGATTAAAAACTAATCATTTAATTCTTCTTTTAATTTCATTACATCTTCCAAATCAAGACCAATACCTTTAGCAATGATTTCCTCATCAACACCCAATTCAATTAATTTTTTGGCATTTTCAAATTTAGCTTCTCTTTGACCGTCAAGATAAGCCAAATTAATCTCCTCTTCAATACCAGTAACATTAGGCTCAATACCATAATCTTCTGCTTTGAAATTTATCATTTTCTCAATCTCCTTTCTTTCATCTTTATTGAAAAATCTTTGAAGCATTTTCCTTTGACATTTAACTAATTTAAAATGAAACTCTGCATCAGGTATCACTGCATTAGCCAATAGATTCGATGTTATCTTCATCAGTTCTTTTATATCGTATTCATGGTCTGTATCTGGCGCAATTATTAAATCTATTGCTTCAGCATCACTGAGTGGTTCGTTATTATCATTTTTAGTTTTGACTTTATTAATGATTTCGGTTGCTTTCAGATTTTTGGTGTAGAAGAATTTTGGATGGAAATTTAGGTTATCATCCATTTCTTTTTGCACTATACCTTGTGTTGGAGGATACGTTGCCAATATAGTTGTTTTAAATCCGCTGAATTCTTCTGATTGAGAATATATCCTGTATTTGTAGAAGTCAAGCATTTTTGGATCATATACAGGTGTGGATTGAAGTTCAATGTTTGCCTTATATTCATCATCAATCCTTGCCAATATGTCCATGAACTTTTGATCAGGCCCTATTGGAATCTGTTCAACGTTTAGAAAAACGACTTTTTGCGCATCATAGCCTAACCTCTGAAAGAATCTGACATTTAGGGTTTTGATGATATATTTGTAGGCATCATCCTGACCCGCAAAATCTTTAGTCACTAAAACACACACCTTTTAATTGATTTATATTTCCTGGCCATGAAAATTTCAATTTGTCCAGACAGTATTATGTTAAATTGCACAGTATATAAGTCTATGTTTTATTTAAAGTAAATATTAGCATTAGATAGTAATTTTACGCATTTAAATCAATATTTAGTTTGGCTTGAATATGGTGAAAAACAGGATTGAAAATAAGTATGTTTTAATTATAATGATGATTGATTAAACAAAGAAAAATATCTAATGATGTATAAATAATCAGTCGATTATTTGTTTTAAATGATTGGTGTGAGATAATCCGGTGTTTGGTTTTGGTAGGTATGTATGAAAAAATAAAAAATAGGATAAGGATTAAAAACCCTTATCTTTTAATGGTTAATTTTTTAGTTACAACATCTTTTCCATAAGTTACTCTGTATTTGTATTTTTTACCAACTTTAAGTTTTTTAAGCATGGATTTTTTGACTTTCCAGACAGCTTTTCCTTTCTTGTTGGTTTTTACTTTGTAGGTTTTACCTCTGAATTTGATTTTAACTTTAACCTTTTTGAGGTATTTTCCGTTAACTTTGTATAAGGTAATAGCTACTTTAGTAACTTTCTTGGATTTTTTAACTTTTTTGTTTTTAGCTTTAATGATGTTTTTAACTTTTACTGTGTTTTTGACTGTAATGCCTTTGTAGGTTGCTGTTATAGTGTATTTTTTAACTTTCACTTTGGTGTTGAGTTTCAAGGTTGCGTATCCGTTAGCATCAGTTTTAACAGTGTATGTTTTACCGTTGAACTTGATGGTTACGCTTTCACCAGCACCAACAGCTTTACCGTCTTTAGTGATTAAAACTCTGTAAGATGCGGAAGCTGAGTAGCGAACGTTAATGTTTTTGTTTTGAGTTACAGCATATACTGGAACATGGACATTCAATGTTGTGGATTTGGATAATGCTGGGTATTTGCTGTCACCAGAGTAGGAAACAGTTACATTATGATTACCGTCACTTAAACCAGGAACAGTAACACTAGCTTTACCGTTTTCAACAACAGCAGCATATTTCTTACCGTCAACATCAACAATCAAGTAACCGGTAGCATCACTAGGCAAGTTCACACTGAATGTAGGTGAATTGGTTTCACTGGATGCCGGAATGTCTAAAGCGCTGTCAGCAGTGACATTGGATTCAACACTTAATTGAGTAGTGTTGGTGAATCCGGCATAGTTTTCATCACCAGTGTATGTAACAGTTACAGTGTGGTTACCGCCAGCTAAAGGAGCAGTGGTGATACTTGCAGATCCGTTTACAAGAGGAGCATAGTATTGTTCGCCGTCAATATCAACCAATAAGTAACCGGTAGCATCATCAGTCAAGTTGATGCTGAAGGTTGGAGCAGTTGAATTTTCAGGAACAGTAATGTTTAAAGCATTTTCTTTAACGGATTTTTTAGTTACGTTAATTGTTTTTTCAACAGTAGTGCCAGCAACGTTTTCATTACCTTCAAAGATTACTTTAACATCGTATGTACCTTCAGGTAAGGAAATGTTTTCGTTAAGTGCGTAAGTTTTACCGTTGATTTCAACACTAGCAGCACCTTCGAAAGCAGTAGCAGTTACTGTGAAGTTTTCACCGATTTCTGCTTTTTCAGGTACAATTACAGTTGGGTTCATAGCAGCTTTGTTGATAGTGAATGTGTTTTCTTTAGTGATTTCAGCATAACTACCATCAGCAGGTAAAACAGTGACTAATGTTTTGTCTCCAGCGGATAAACCAGAGATTACTTTACTTGCATTATCTGTGACAACAGTTATTTGATCTTTGATTTCACCGATTGTAATGTTATATGTACCAGCAGCACCAGTAATAGTAATGTTTACTTTACCAGGATAGGTGTCGTTGATTACAGCAACAGTTACTGTGAATTCTCTTTCAGCATCTTTTACTGTGAAGTTGACAGTAGCGGAAGCAGCATCATAGTTGTCATTTGCATCATAGGTTACTGCAACATCAGTGTAAGTACCAGCAGCTAAACCGGTGATTTCACCTGATCCTTGACCATCAGTAACTTTAATTTCAGTACCTTGAATGTGGTAAGTACCATCAGTACCTTTGATAGTTACTTTGACTGCTTCAGGATAGGTAGTTTCTGCAATTTCAACAGTGAATTCAGGAGCTGCTTTAGCAATTGTGAATTCTTTGTCAGCTGAAGTTTGTTTGTAGCTAGCATCTTCAATGAATGTTACGATAGCGTTTTGAGTACTGGCAGCAACATTAGTGAAGGTAGTGTATCCTACACCATTGGTTACAGGTACAGGAGTGGTTTGAGTACCAACAGTAATGTTGTAAGTACCGTCAACATCAGAAGTTACGATAACAGTTACAGTACCAGGGTATGTGTCTTTGCCGACAACAGTTTCTACATTGATTGTTGGAGTTCCTTTGGTTACTTCGAAAGTGATATCTTTATCTACAGAAGCATAGTTATCTGCTTCAAAGTGAACTGTCTTACCTGAATATGTACCGACAGCTAAACCAGGAATGGTTAAATCAGTTACACCAGCTTCAACATCAAAGACATAATCTTTGTCAAGAGTAATAGTTACTTTACCAGCAACACTAGCATTTACTTTGATTTGCACGTCACCAGGATATGCAACCGGAGTTGCTACAACTTCAACAGTGAATTCTGGGGTTGCAGGATCAACTGTTACATCATAATATTTGTAAAGATATGAATAATAATCATTACCTTCATATGCAACTTCAACTTCTTCATATGTACCAGGAGCCACATCGGAAATTGTTCCAGTTGCAGTAGTGCCAGTAACTTCGATAGTAACAGAATGGTCTTCATCCATGTAGACTGTGTAATTACCAGGAGTACCAGTAATAGTGATTTTTACTTCAGGATAAGTAGCATCAAATTCTACTTCAAATTCAGGAGTAGCAACATTGTTGAATTCATATGTTGAAATGGATTCATCCAATACATAGTTTTCAGAATCAAAGGATATAGCAGCAACTTGAGGGCCTTTGCTTACACCAGTAATAGTAGCAGTACCATAAGTACTATTTTCTTCCTCATTGTAACTAACTTCAACATCAACAGTTTGTCCGTCAACAGTTACATGATAAGTTCCAGCAGGACCTCCAATATAAGCAATTACATCCTCACTATCAGGGGCATCACTGTAAATTGAAATATAAACATCTTCATCAGTTAATACTTTTGCAGTTACATTAACCTTAAATTCAGCTGAAGATTGTGAATAATCATCATCACCTTCATAAACTGCAGTGAAGTCATATTCGCCAACATCAGGCTGATTATCAATTACAAATATTCCATTTCCATCTTCAACAAAAACATTGACTCCATCTATTACCACAATACCAGTTAAAAGATTGCCTTCACCATCAGTTAAACCAATGTTAACTTTAATTTCCTGACCGAATTCGGCAGTAGTGATTTCATCAATAGTTAAAATAGATGTTCCTTTTACATAGAATACGGTTGAATCGATTGCATTGTTGTAGTTAGCACTTTCATCCAACATTGCAACAACAGGATATTGACCGTGTGCTAAACCTTCAATGGTCTTGTTACCTTTACCGTCAGTTACAGTAATGGCGTATTCTTTATTGTTTACAATTACAGTAACAGTGTCATTTAAGCCAATGTCATTAACACCAGTTAATGTTACTAAAACAGTAGCATTTTCACCATCAATGATGTCTTCAACAGCAACACTGAATTCTGTTACGTTTGCTTTAGGAACAATGTATTTACCTTCAGTAACAGTAGCACCAGTATAACTAGTACTTACAACTTTATCACCAGCAGTTTCAATTGTGTATGTAGCAGTGTATAAACCGTTAGCATAGGAAGTTTCAAGTTCTTGACCATTAATAGTTATGTTAAAGTTAGGATCATAAATTACATTACCATTATCATCAGTTAAAGTAGCAGTAGGAACTACTTCATCGCCTAATGCAGCATTAATATCCTGACCACCAATTAGGGTTGCATTAATAGTTGATATGATATTTGCATTATTATAAATACCATTATTAGCAATTATATTATTGCCAGCTAATTTTAAGTTTGCAACATTATAAATAGCCCAACCATCAGCAGCAGTGATATTGGAATTAGTTAACTCCATATTACCTACATTAGTAATTGTTGTAGAACCAACATTATCTTTAAATTCCGATTCGCTGATTTTAACATCATCATTAGAATTATATGAAATTACAGCAGATCCTCCATTTGGAGATTCATTAGCAGTAAATACACAACCAGTAATAACCGCATTAGCCTTAGATTCCATAGTACCAATAGCAATTGCACCACCAGAAGGGGTAGAACTACCAATATTTGGAATGATTACATTATTAGATGTGAAATTAGAACCTTCAATAATGAATTTATCTACATTTTCATTAAGGTTAATTGCTCCACCTTGCCATGCAGTGTTTGTATTAAATACAGAATCTTTAACAGCAACTGAATCTTGTGCAAAGTTTTCAACGGTTAAAGCTCCACCTAAAACAGCAGCGTTATTTTCAAATAAACAATCTTCAATTAATAAAGCACTAGCACCTGAAATATAAACTGCACCAGCAGTGAATCTGTTATAAACATCTTTAAGAGCTACATTATTAGTGAAATTAGTACCAGTAACTTTTAAACTAGAACCAGGAGCAGCATAAATAGCAGCACCACCAGCAGCAGGATAACCCGGTCTCCAAGAAGTACCGTCAGTCACTTTATTGTTATCAAATACTGAATTTTCAACTGTTAAAGGAGCAGTTGCATAAATAGCAGCACCGTTATCAGCAACACTACCATTAGCTAAAGTAATGTTTTTCAAAGTGGTTTTAGCATTTACTTTAAAGATTCTAGCAAGATCTGCACCACTTACAGTAGTTCCATTACCGTCAATAGTAATTTCTTGACTAATTACAACACCTTCTTTTAATGCAGCACCATCAATTTCTTCATTGTATGTGAAGTCATATGGTAATATTAAATCAGTACCTGCAGCATTAATTCTTGCTTGTAAGTCAGTGAAAGTACCAACTAAAAGATTTTCAATAATTCCAGTTTCAACAATTATTTCATCAGTTGAACTTGTTACAGTAACAAGATAAGTACTATAATCAGTTGTGATTGGATAATCTGAAAGTACATATACTCCATTGCTGAAAGTAGGTTGAGTAGCAACAGTTACGCCATTAACAACAAATCTGAGATTTAAATCATATACAATGTTACCATTATCATCAGTTAAAGTGGCATTTAAAGTATATTTATCTTCAGCTGTTTTAACAGTTTGATTACCTAATACAACAGCTTTTATTTCAGAAGTGATTGTTCCAACATAAGAATCTGCACTAAATGATAAAATACGTGCGTTTCCTTTATTGATATTATTATTTTTCAAAGCTAAATTACCAAGATTTACAATTGCCCATCCATTAGTAGCATCAATAGTAGAGTTAGCAAGACTTAATGTACCAACAGTGTAAATAGTACTACCAGAACTACTGCCGGAAGTTGATACAAAGTTACAATCATCAATATTAGCAGTTATAGTAGTATCAGATACAAGAATAGCAGTACCTGCATTTGGAGCAGTATTATCAGTAAACTCACAGTCTACAACACTTATTTCACTTGCAACTTTAGTAGGACCAATCATGATTGCTCCAGCTTGAGGTGTGGAATCACCAATGTCAGGAGAACTAGCTTGGTTAGTAGTGAAATTAGAACCAGTGATTATAAATTTACCAACATATTCATTAATATTTATTGCTCCACCTTGCCATGCAATATTATCATTAAATACAGAGTCTTTAACAGCAACAGTATCTTGGGAGAATCTTTCAACGGTTAAAGCTCCACCTAAAACAGCAGCATTATTTTCAAATAAACAATCATCAATTAAAACATTATCTGCATTAACTATATAAACTGCACCACAGGTGAATCTGTTATAAGTATCTTTTACGGCAGCATTATTGGTAAAATTAGTGCCTTTAACATTTAAACTAGAACCAGCAGCCGCAAAAATAGCAGCACCACCAGCAGCAGGAGCACCTGGAGCCCAAGTACTACCTTGAGTAATCTTATTATCATCAAATACAGAATCAATAATAGTTAAAGGAGCAGTAGTATAAATTGCACCACCATTATCAACAGAACTACCTTTAGTTAAAGTTACATTTTTCAAAGTAGTTTCATCAACAACATTAAATATTCTAGCTACATTATTACCATTAATAGTATAACCATTACCATTAATAGTTAAAGCATGATCAATTACAATTCCATTTACAAATGCAACACCATCAGTTTCTGCATCGTAAGTAAAGTTGCCAGTTAGATTAACTTCATTAGCATCTTTGATTAAATCATTTAATGCGGTGAAAGTACCTTTAACATTCTTGATAGCACCAGTTTTAATAGTTAAATCATTGTTTTTAGTAGATGTTATAGTAACTGGGTAAACACCTAAAGCAGGAAGAGTATAAGTTGCTTGATATAATTTAGTAACAGTATTATAACTTGCTGTAACCGGTTCACCATTAATGACAAATTGGAAAGTGGAATCTCTGATTACATTATCATTATCATCAGTGATTTTAGCAGTTAATGTTACAGTGTCATCATAAGCAGTGACAGTTTCATTGTTTAAAACAACTGCTTTGATTTCTGAAGTAATTGTACCAGCATAGTTGAATACACCATTATCATCAAATGTGTTGTCAGCTAATTCTAATGTTCCTTGGTAACTCATAATAGCAGATGGGTATCTGTCAACATTATTTGTGAAAGTAGAACCACTAATATCATTAGTACTACCAGGTTCACAGAAGATAGCTCCACCCATACCAGTATCACCAACTTTGTTATCAGTGAAAGTAGAATCAGAAACTGTTAATTCAGTACCAGTACCAGTAACAATAGCACCACCAAGAGCAGAAGCAACGTTACCAGTGAAATTAGAGTCAATTACTTTGAGAGTATTGTCAGGGGAAGAAGCAATAGCACCACCCATATATACAGCGGAGTTATCTTCAAATTTACATCCAGCAACATCTAAAGCAACACCAGTGTGAGATTTGGTACCGACCATAATAGCACCACCACATGGTGAAGACTGACCAGCATTAGGAGTTACAGCCTTATTAGCAGTGAAATTAGAACCTTCAATGATTAATGAACCGACAAGATCATTACCATTAATAGCTCCACCTTGCCATGCTTGATTACCATTAAATCTAGAATCCTTAATAGCAACAGAATCTTGATTGAATTTTTCAAACATTACAGCTCCACCATAAACAGCAGAGTTCTCTTCAAATGTACAATCATCAATTAAAACAATACAATCATCTGTTTCTTTATTATAAATTGCACCACCGGCAGAGAATATTTCAGTATCATGAGGAGCTGTGTTTTTAGTAAAGTTAGATCCAGTGACAAATAAATCACCAGTATTGTAGATAGCTCCACCACCATTACATTCAGCTTGAGAATCTGTAAAAGAATCTCCAGTAGACACTTTATTGTTATTAAATACAGAGTTGGTTATGGTAAGATCCCCACCATCATTATAGATAGCACCACCTTGTTCAGTAGCAGTGTTGTTTTCAAAAGTACAATCATTAATAGTTAAAGTATAGCAAGAATATATTGCACCAGCATATCCTGCACTACCTTCAATGAAAGTAATATTATTTAATGTAACTTCATCAGCCCATAGGATATTTAAAATTCTTACTGAATCACTACCACTGATAGTGTGACCATTACCATTAATAATAATATCCTCCTCAATTTCAACAGAACCATCATCAATACCTTCAGTGTATATGAAGTCATAAGTTAAATCTAAGGTTCCACCAGCATCATTAATTTTTCCTTGTAAATCACTGAAAGAACCTTTAATATTTTTAACTTTACCAGTTTTAACAGTTATGTCCTCATTTTTAGAAGAAGTAATACCAACAGTGAAAAATCCAGGTGCTGGAAGAGTATAAGTTCCTTTGTAGTATCCATCTGCAACATCATAAACTGCAGCAACTTTTTCACCATTAATGACAAATTGCAAAGTACTATCTCTTATAACATTATCATTATCATCAGTAACCCTAGCCCTTAAAGCAACATTACCATCATCAGTTTCAAGAGTTTCATTGTTTAATACGATTGCTTTGATTTCTGAAGTGATTGCTCCACCATAGTTAAATACACCAGAATCATCAAATGTGTTGTCAGCTAATTCTAATGTTCCTTGGTAGCTCATAATAGCAGATGGGTATCTGTCAACATTATTAGTGAAAGTAGAACCACTAATATCATTTTTACTGTTAGGTTCAGCAAATATAGCACCACCCATACCAGTAGCACTAACTTTATTATCAGTGAAAGTAGAACCAGAAACAGTTAAATCAGTACCAGTTCCAGTAACAATAGCACCACCAAGATCAGTAGCTTTATTACCAGTGAAGTTAGAGTCATCTACCTTAATAGTGTTATCAGGGGAAGAAGCAATAGCACCACCCATGTATCCACCATCATTTTCAACAAAGTTACAACTAGCAACATCCAAAGCAATGCCAGTATAAGATTTAGTACCGACCATAATAGCACCACCTTTAGGAGATGAACTACCCGCATTAGGAGTAGTAACCTTATTAGCAGTGAAATTAGAACCAGTAATAATTAAAGAACCAACAAGATCATTACCATTTATAGCTCCACCTTGCCATGCTTGATTACCATTAAATCTAGAATCCTTAATTGCAACAGAATCTTGATTGAATTTTTCAAACATTACAGCTCCACCATAAACAGCAGAGTTCTCATTAAAAGTACAATCATCAATTATAGCAGTTGTTTCTTTTATATATATTGCTCCACCAGCAGAGAACACTTCCTCATCATGAGGAGCGGTGTTTTTAGTAAAAGTAGAACCGGTAACTCTTACATCATTAGAAGCATAGATTGCTCCTCCACCATTACAATCAACTAAAGAATCAGTGTAGGAATCACCAGTGGTTATTTTATTATTTTCAAAACTAGAATCACTTACAACTAAAGTTCCTTCGGAGTATACTGCTCCACCTTTAGTAGCAGCTATGTTTCCATTTAAGGTAGAACCAGATATTGAAGCAATACCTTTGTTGTATATTGCTCCTCCAATTTTAGCACTGTTGTCAGTTAGCTCAGAACTGATAATATTTACAGTACCTTCATTGTATATAGCTCCACCGTTATCATTATTACCATTTACAAGAATCACATTATTTAATGTTAAAGTAATTCCTGAATTAATCTTGAAAATTCCACCTAAACTTTGTGCATCAATTTTATGTGTATCATCACCAAGTAAAAGGATATTTTTTGTAATTTCAATATCGCTTTCTCCTTCAGATCTTACATAATTGGAATTAATCTCTAACAATCCACTTGCAGAGTTAATTTCGTCTTGAAGCACAGTGAAATTCTTATCACCAACATCAGTTAGTACTTCTGCACCGTCATCTGATGCTGCAACAACATCATCAACGTCAGCGGTTGCTACCTCATCAATAGCATCCACATCAGCAGCCTGTACGACTGAGTCTGAAGTATCATCTATTTCCGCTGCATTTACAGCAGACATTGTCAATATCATTACTACGAATAGCAATAATATTGATTTATACGATTTCTTCATTTACGCAACCTCATTTTTATTATCGATTTAACCTAAAAATTTTAGATTAATCGTTTAATATATAAGATAGACATAATATATAAACCATACTAAATATTTTTCATATTATTTTAAAGTATTACTCTTTTATATTCAAAAATATTATAATTATTTTATACATTAACTATAAATTTTAAAAAAATTCTATAAAAATTATAAATTTAATCTAATATTTTTTAAAACTGTTTATTTATTAAATTAAGCGTAAATAAAATGCTTTATGTTAAAAAAGAATTCGTTTTAAGTAATACTAACAAATAAATATGTTTAATCGATATAACAGAATTTCAACTATTGTAAACTATTTTTTACATTTCTGAAAAAATATAATACACAACTTATAAACTACAAGATTCTGAAAAATTTAACAGGTTCATCCATTAAGTTAATAAAATATCATATATAATTATTATATATGAGAATTATACTAGCAGGAACCGGAAGTGCCGTTGGAAAAACCACAATTGCCACCGGAATAATGAAGGCACTAAGTGAAAAATATAATGTCCAGCCATTCAAGGTCGGACCGGACTATATAGACCCGTCATACCACACTTTAGCGACTGGAAACACTTCAAGAAACCTGGACTCATTTTTCATGAAGGAAGGTCAAGTAAGAGATTCCTACCTAAAAGGAATGGAAGGAAAAGACATTGCAGTCATCGAAGGAGTAAGGGGATTATATGAGGGAATCGATTCAATCAATGACATTGGAAGCACTGCTAGTGTAGCAAAATCCCTACAGGCACCGGTGATTTTAATCATCAACTCAAGAAGCCTTGTAAAAAGTGCAGCAGCACTGGTTTTAGGATTTAAAGCTCTAGACCCTGAAATAAACATTGCAGGCGTAATACTCAATAAAGTAAAAAACAAAGCACACTATGAAAAAACCAAAAGATCAATTGAAGAGATAACAAACACTGAAGTTATAGGCGGAATAACAAGAGACGATAATATCTCCATTGAACAGAGACACCTGGGCCTTGTTCCTGCACGTGAAAGGGAAACCTCAATCAAGTTCATCGACATATGGTCAAAAACAATAACCGAATCACTTGACCTGGACAGACTGGTTGAAATAGCCAAATCAGCGCCGAAAATCACCTCTGAAAGAATTCCGATATGGAACAAGTTAAACAATCAACCTGTTAAAATTGGCGTTGCATATGATGAGGTGTTCAATTTCTACTACAAGGAAAACATTGAAGCTTTGGAAGCAAACAATGCCAAAATCGAGTATTTCTCACCGCTGAATGATGAAGGCCTCCCTGATGTGGACGGACTATACATAGGCGGAGGATATCCCGAACTCTTTTCAAAGGAACTTGCCAAAAACACAAAAATGTTAAGTGACATTAAAAAGTTCCATGAAGACTCAAGGTCTATCTTTGCTGAATGCGGCGGGCTGATGTATCTTATGAACTCCATCCATGATGACAAACAAGTCAACATTTATCCGTATAAGGCTGTCCTGACAGACCGTGTACAGGCACTCAAATACACAATAGCTGAAGTTAAGGAAGACAACATTATATCCAAAAAAGGCGAAGTGTTCCACGGCCATGAATTCCATTACTCCAAAGTGATTGTGGATGAGCTTAAAAACCCTCTGGCATTTAAGGTTACAAGAGGAAAAGGATCATATAACAATATGGATGGTTTTATGGAAAAAAACACCCTTGCAAGCTATGTTCACACACATGTTGCAGCAATGCCTAATTTTGCAGGCAATCTAACAATTTCAGCCAGAGAACTCGGAGAATAATATGAAAAAATATGACTTTTTCAATCCACTGATTGTTGTAGCAGGCATACTTGCATTTCTGGCGATGGGATATGTCGGATCATTCAACTACAGATTTGATGACCCGCTAGACATGGGAGTTATTTTAACTGTTATTTTTGCATGCATAGTATTTACAGCAGGATTTATAATTTCAAAACATAAGATAAACATTGAAAATACAGAAAAATACGATTTTTTATCAAAGAACTTATTGTTAAGCTTGACAATCATTGCATTAATACTGCAGACACTTAATATAATATTACTGGGAGGAATACCATTATTCAACTCCACACTTAAGGCCAATGCAACAACAAACATCTGGAGAGTTGCATATCCTCTGTTTTTAATAGCCCTCAATTTCCTGCTTGCAAAATATTATGAGAGAAAATACCTGATTTTAATAATTCTAGGAGCATTGATATTTGGTCTTAACGGATACAGAACTTCCGTTCTGGGGATTTTAGGAAGTTCATTTATAACATTGTATTATCTTGATAAGATTTCCAAAAAATTTGGAATTCTCTTCATTGCAATAATCATAGCAGGACTTATGGCAGTGGGATACATCGCTTCACAGTCAATTGCAGGCCAGCACTGGACGCTCAATCCGCTGGAGCTTATTTTCTACCGTGCAGCATTTACACTTGAGGTATTTGAAAAAATCATTCCGCTGGCCGGAACAACTCATGGCCATATTCTTGGCATGATATTTTCATCAGGAAGCCCAAGGACATTCATCGGTGAATATGTGCTTAAGTATACTGTCTGTTTGACATCTACATTATTCGGACCGGTAATGCTTGATTTCGGATACATTGGCCTTACAATTCAGATGTTGTTTATGGGATTGTTTTTAGGATTAATCCACATGATAAAAAAAGGAATTGGAATCGGAATCTATTCCATAATACTGACACATACCATAATCTGGATTGAAACCGGTCCAACAGACATCATGATCTGGTTTTTATACCTAATCGGAATAGCCTATATAATCATCAGCCTAAAAAATAGTTAAAAAAAACACAAAAGCAGTATGAAAAGTCATACTGCCGAAAACCACACTACAGTTTTAAACGAAAATCAATATTATCAATATAACTAATGAAATGAAGAACACAAATGTTCCTTTCACTATAAAATCAGCATTTCTATCAGTGTACAATGACAATCCATAAGATAGTGCCAATGCAACAAACATTTCAATCAGACCGGTAATGCCTGAATCCATTCCAAGCAAGCTGCCTGCAATGAATGATATCAGGTATGAAAAGATTACAACAAGTAACACCAGAACAATCGGATTGCTGATGAGCCTGAATACTGTTGAATCAACACCTAATGAAGATGCTCTTGTATCATAGTTATACAGATTGGTTTGACCGTAAGGATCCAAGCTACCACTGCTTCTCTGTCGGTTAACCCTATTTAAAATTGAAGATAATCCTCCTGTTTGCGGTTCATCAATCTGCCTGTATAAAGTGTTTTGATAAACATAAGGATTGTTGTTCCTTCTCTGCATCAGATACTCCATATCAGAGGCATCATATGCATATTCCGGATATTCCTCATCGATATATGCTGCCGCTCCACCGTCATAAGGAGTATTGTCAAGAGTTGTCTGGTTGGTTCTGTCCTGATACTTTTTGGCAAGTTCCAAAAGGTTGTCACGGTCAACGAGCTTGATGTTTTTTCTAAGAGCATAGTTTTTAGCCTGCTCGGAAAAATACGCTGAAGTGACAATAGTTACCTTGGAAGCCTTAATGCTTGCCTGCACATCTTCCATTTCCTTCAGGACATCTACACCAATTCTGAACTCTTTTTCATAATTTTTACACGCTACAACTACACCAAAGTCCCCAATTGTTGTGGGTAGAATTGCGTATATGTCAATGACTTTTTGAGAGGTTTTAAAATTCTTATAAACCTTAAAACCAGAATCCTCCATTACTTTCGCTATAAAATTAATTAATTGTGGTTTTTCCAAGTTTCCACCCGCATGTGTTTTTTACAATAATATTATATTTTATAGATTAAATTGTTATTAAAGTTTTTTATAATAAAAATAATTTTCATCTAATTTAATGTAAAATAACTTATTTACAAAGTTAAAACAATATTGTAATTATTTTAAAAAATTAACGATAATAATTCTTAAAAAGAAATAATAGATAAAGTATATATAATTTAAAAACAAAATAAATAATTAAAATTATAATTCATATAAAAGGACTGTTCATTATGCAATTTACATTAAATGATTTTCCAGATACTCCCTTTGAACCAGGAAGACCAGTATCCCCATCAAATTTTAAAGGCAGGAGAAATGATTGTATCAAAATCATACGTTATCTTCCAGGAGTTATTAAAAATGGCACACCGGAACATTTTTTCATAACAGGAAAACGTGGAATGGGTAAAACTTCATTTGTTCAATATGTTTCAAGAATAGCTGAAGATAATTTTCAAATGATTCCAATACATTTCAATAATAATGACGGTTCAAGTGTTGAAGAACTAATTTTAAAACTTATCGAGAAATTATCCGATGAATTCGACAAAGGATACTGGGGAAAAAATTTTATAGGATTTTTAAAAAGGATTAATGATATTAAAATTGCCGGAAATGGATTTTCTTTAGAAAAACAAGAATCATTAATATATGACATTAAAAGTAATTTTGCACAATTACTTATAGAAATATGTGAAAATTTTGAAAATAAAGGAATATTTTTTATAATTGACGATATTAATGGATTATCAGACAATGTTGAATTCACAAATTGGTATAAAAGTCTGTTTGAATCAATACAATTTAATGAATATCATATCCCGGTAGTATTTACCTTAATAAGCTATCCTAAAGAATTTGAAAATTTATGTTTGATAAATGAATCATTTTCCAGAATATTCAGATTAATAGAAATTGACAAGTTGGAAGATGAAGAGATTGAGGAATTTTTTAAATATACCTTTGAAAATATGGGATATGAATTTAAAGATGACAAATCATTGGAAGCCATGATATACTACAGTTGGGGCATGCCATTAATTATGCAGCAAATTGGTGAATCAGTATTATGGAACATTGAAGAAGATGCAATAATTAATGAAAAAATTGCTATTGAAGGAATATTAGATGCTTCTATAGAATTAGGAAACAAACAGATTAAAGCAAAATTAAATAAAATCAGAAGCGAACATTACGAAGATATTCTCATTAAACTAGGAAAATATGGTCTAATGGAATTTCAAAAATCAGAAGTTAATGATATTTTAATTGATAGTGAAAAAAAAGTATTAAACAGATTTTTACAAAGAGTTAAAGAGTTAAATATTATTGAATCTGTTGGAAGGGAAAATAGTGGAGAATATGCTTTTGTTAACAGATTATATTTTGCATATTTCCTTATCAGATCCATTAATGAGAAAGATAATTGAACCTAAAATTATTTAAAAACAAAATACTGAATAATGTATATGAAAGCTTTAATCAGTAATGATGATGGAATAACTGCTTCAGGAATACTTGCAAGTAAAAAGGCAGTTGAAAACTTATGTGAAACCTATGTTGTTGCTCCCGAAACACAACAAAGCGGAATAGGTCATGCATTAACATTATATGAACCTTTAAGAGTCAATGAACACACTTTAAAAGATGGAAGCAAAGGCTACGGCGTTACCGGAACACCAACAGATGCTGTGACAATAGCTTTATTTGAAATAATGGATGTGAAACCTGACATCATGATTTCAGGAATAAATACCGGTTTCAACATCGGTAAAGCCGAGCTTACAACATCAGGAACTTTAGGTGCTGCAATTGAAGCTGCAAGCTTTGGAATTCCAACCATTGCTATATCACAGGAGGTCACACGTGACGACATCAAATTCGAAAACGGTGAAAACCAGGTGAACTTCTCATTTGCAGGTAAAATGCTTAATAAAATAGCTAAAATCGTTTTAAAAAAAGGTTTACCTGAAGGAATTGACATATTGAATGTAAATATTCCTGCGAACCCTTCAGATGATGAATTTGAAATTGCACACTTAAGTGAAAGGATGTATCTTCCTGTAATGGACAAACGCCTTGATCCCCGTGGAAAGCCATACTACTGGATAGGCGGCGAACCATATACTGATTATAAGCCTGGAAGTGACGGTTATGCTTTACGTAATTTAGGCAAAACCACTGTAACACCAATAAAAATTGATCAGACAAGTGATGTTGACCTATTACGTGAATGGTTAGAATAGATTACCTATAAGTTTAAATCTTTAAGTATTTTATCTCTTTGTTGGCGAAGATCATTTAAAACTTCTTCGTCCTTACATCCATCTCTTTTTAACTGTTCAATTGTTCTTGTAATTGCTTCTAAATTTTCTTCTAATTGATTAATTGCCATAGTATATATTATAAATGTCAAACTATTTAAAGTTGAAATTCCATAATAAAAATAGATAACTCAAGGATTTGAAATAATGAGCGAAGATAATGTAAACAAACTTTTTACACAATTTAAGAATAAATATGTAAGTGTTGATTTAAGAGGAGATTACCAGACCGAAGGTAAAGTAATCGCTATTGATAACTATTTAAATCTTGTATTAGAAAATGATAATGGCCTTGAAACCATCAAAGGCGGAAATATAATTTTTATTAGTTTAAAAGAAGATTAGATATTAACTTCAATACCTAATATTTCTTTTCTACCACCATAAACATCCATTGCTATTTGAGCCGCACCGATTGCACCAGATTCTTTTGAAATTACTTTTAACTCATATTTTCCCTTAAAGTATTTATCAATTTCATCCTTAAAGTTGAACGGTTCAGCTGCACTGCCTACAGAACCAGTTAAAACTATTCCTTCAATCGGATTTCCACATACCACATCCAAACCGGCGATTTCCATTGCAACAGTCATGATTAATGTATCGATTGCAAGCTTTGCCTTTTCATCCCCTTCACGGTAGTTTTTCAAAAGCTCATCCTTCATGTTTGCAACCTTACCGTCAATATCTGCAATCTTAATAGCTCCAGCATGTGAAAAGCATCCGTTGGCTGATGCACCATTTTCATCTATATCTCTAAGCATCTCCAAATCAAGCGGTCCGTGAACTATTCCCATTGCACCCAGACATGCATCGATTGCACCTTTTATTTTACCGTCTTCAATTAGGATATCCACACTGTTTGATGAGATATCGGCAACGATGAAATTGCTCCATCCGGTTTCTTTAATCGCATTATATGAAATGCTTACCTTTTCTGGACTTGCCTGGTGTGAATATGCAGCTCTGAATAATCTGTCCAAAGAAGTAGAGTCCTTGTGAAGACCCGGAATCATAATCAAAGGCAGGTTTAACTGTTCGAGTTCATCAAAGACACTTGTTCCGCCACCAGTAACCTTACCTGCACCGTTTATTGACAATATTCCACGGTCCTTTACCTGACTTACAGGTAAAATCTGGTTTATTCCATCCCCCATAGCATATGTGACAGCCATCAGTTTAACTTCATTTAAATCAACCCGTTTGGTCAACTCTTCAGTTGCACTAACAAGTCCTTTTTTACTTTCTTCTCTTCCAATTTTAAAAACATCAATCACTTCGCCTTCATCAGACATGATGCAAAAAGATATTCCAGTTGTACCATGATCCATTCCAATAAAAGCCATATAAAACTCCCCATAAAAAACAATTAAAAATATAATTAATGATAAAAACAGAATAATAAAAAAAAGTTTAAAAGATGAATTTAATCATCTTTTTGTAATCCACAAGCTTTTCTAAGTCTGGTACCGACAATTTCAATTTCTTTTTGACTTTCAGCAGCTCTCATTTCTTTTAAGTTAGCTCCGTCAGTCGCATTTTCATCAGCCCATTCTTTTTTGAATGTACCATCTTGGATTTGTTTTAAGGTTTCTTTCATACCTTCTTTTGCTTCATCAGTAATGATTTTATTACCTCTGGTCAATCCACCAAACTCAGCTGTGTTACTTACATCAGTCCACATTCCAGCGAAACCTTTTTCATAGATTAAATCTACGATTAATTTTACTTCATGGCAGGTTTCAAAGTAAGCGATTTCAGGCTGATAACCTGCTTCAACTAAAGTGGTGAATCCTGCATTGATGAGTTCAGTGATTCCTCCACATAAAACTGTTTGTTCACCGAAAAGGTCGGTTTCAGTTTCTTCTTTGAAAGTGGTTTCCAATACACCAGCTTTGGTTAGGCCACATGCTTTTGCCATACCTAATGCTAATTGTAAAGCGTCACCGGTTGCGTCCTGTTCGACTGCTACTAAACCTGGAATACCGAATCCTTCTTCGTAAGTTCTTCTTACCATAGATCCCGGTCCTTTAGGTGCAAACATTACAATGTTTACGGTTTCATCAGGTTTGATTAAACCGAAATGAATGTTGTAACCGTGAGAGAATGAAATGGTGTTTCCAGCTTCAACGTAAGGTGCAATTTGTTCTGCATATACTTTTTCCTGGATTTCGTCAGGAAGTAAGATGTGAATGATGTCTGCTTCTTTTGCTGCATCTTCAATGGTTTTTACAGTCATTCCATCTTCTTGAACTAAGTTCCAAGAACTACCGTTTTCTCTTACACCAACAATAACGTTAGCTCCACTGTCAGCCATGTTTCTGGATTGTGCTCTTCCTTGGGAACCGTAACCGATAACTGCTATGGTTTTTCCTTCAAGAGCATCTGTATTTACATCGTCGTCATAATACATTTTCATAATAATCACTTGTAAAAATTAAGATATCTAATAAAATATCACATAATAAATATGATTTTCAATGTTAATAAAAGTAACTTTTAATATTTAAAAAAAATTAAATAAATAGATGGATTAGTAACCATCTACTAAAACTTTCAACTCACCTGTAACAATGTCAATTATAAGACCGTGTACTGGTACATCTGGGATTAACGGGTGGTTTTTGATTTTTTCAACAACGTCTTTAACGTTTTCTTCTTCTGATTCAAATCCGCCAATCCATTCAGCCAAATCATATTTAGCAATGTCTTCCTCTTTAATGCCACGTGCAAGCATTTTTTCTTTTAATGCTTCTGCATCAGCCCCTGCCATACCACATTCAGTGTGACCTACAACCATCACTTCTTCAGCGCCAAGGTTGTATAAAGCTGCTCCGATGGACCTGATTGCATCTTCACCAACAATAGAGTTTCCAGCGTTTCTAACGATTTTTGCATCTCCTCTTTTAAGACCGAGTGCTGGTTCAAAGAAATCAATTAATCTGCAGTCCATACAAGTTAAAATAGCTAATTTTTTAGCTGCATGGTGAGACATTTCTTCGCCTTCAAAGTTTTCCACAAATTCCTTATTGTCTTTTAATACATTTTCTAATATAGTCATTTTATACCCCCCTTGACATGGCTGTAAGGCCTGTACGGGCTATTCTTTTAATACCAAAGTTTTCTACTAAAGATATAAATGCATTAATCTTCTCCTTATCTCCGGTAAGCTCAATCATCAATGCTTCTTCTGTAACATCCAAAATATGAGCTCTGAAAATATTTGAATATTGCATTATTTCTGCTCTTGCTTTTGCATTAGGAACATTTACCTTAACAAGGCATAATTCCCTTTTTACGGCATTTTTAGTAATATCTTTAATCTTGATAACATCAATTAATTTATTCAATTGCTTTGTGACTTGTTCGAGATCTTTTTCATCAGCATGAACTGTAATTACCATACGGGACAGACCTTCCACTTCTGAATTCCCAACAGTTATGCTGTCAATGTTGAATCCTCTTCTGTTAAACATTCCGGCCACTTTCTGCAAAACTCCCGGCTTGTCTTCAACGAGTGTTGAGATAACGTGATACTGTAAAGTCATTTAAATCACATCCTTTTCAAGTTTATATTCACCAATCATCTCATTGATTCCGGCTCCAGGCGGAAGCATTGGTAATGCCTCTTCAGAGTCGATTACAACATTCAATAAGACAGGTTCGTTATCTTTAATGGCTTTGCTTAAAGCCTCTTTTGTCTCACCAGGTTTTTCAATTCTAACTCCTGCAACACCAAAACTTTCTGCGAGTTTTACAAAGTCCGGACTGTTTCCAAGCAATGTCTGTGAGTGTCTTTCATTATATAATAAACTTTGCCATTGATATACCATTCCTAAAGTCCTGTTTTCCAATACAATTGCTACAACAGGTAAATCATATTCTCGAACGGTTGCAAGTTCCTGACATACCATTAAAAATCCTCCGTCACCGTTGATCGATACGACAGGATCATCAGGACATGCCACCTTAGCACCGATAGCAGCAGGGAACCCGAATCCCATTGTTCCAAGTCCTCCTGAGGAGATGAACTTGCGAGGTTTTTGAGTGTCAAAGAAGTGTGCTGCCCACATCTGGTTTTGACCTACATCAGTTGTTATGATTGATTCAGGTGTTAGGGCTTCGGCGATTTCCTTTATGACAGTTTGAGGTTTTAAAGGAACATCATCATAAGTTACACGTGGAAGCAACTCATGTTTTTTAGCTTTAATCATATCTGCCCATTTATTAACTTCATCAGATGCAGTATATCCTTTTAAAACTTCATTTAGAGATGATAAAATGTTACGTGCATCTCCAACAATCGGTAAATCTACTTCAACATTTTTTCCGATTTCAGCCGGATCAATATCAATGTGAATGACTTTTGTATCAGGCAGGAAACTATCCAATCTGCCAGTGGTTCTGTCTGAGAATCTTACACCAATAGCTATCAATAAATCAGATTCATTAATGTAATCATTGGAAACCTTTCTTCCATGCATACCAAGCATACCCAATGCCAAATCATCAGTTTCATCAAATGCTCCTTTACCTAAAAGTGAAGTCATGACAGGTGCATTAATTGTTTTTGCCAATGTTTTTAATTCACAGCATGCATTTGAGATAATGACTCCAGCACCAGCCAATATCATTGGCTTTTTAGATTCTTTTATTAAACTAGCTGCCTTTTTAATCTGTCTAATGTTTCCTTTAACTGTAGGATTGTAACCCGGAGTTTCTATTAAGGAATCGTCAAATTTGGATAATTCCCCTTCCTGAACTTCCTTAGGAACATCAATCAAAACAGGCCCAGGTCTTCCAGTTGAAGCAATTTCGAAACTTGTTTTAATCATTGATGGGATTAAATCAGGGTCTTTTGGCTGATAGCTATGTTTAGTGATAGGCATTGTAATTCCAATGATATCTGCTTCTTGGAATGCATCATTTCCTATTAAATGAGTAGGAACTTGACCAGTAATTGCCACAATAGGAGAAGAATCCATATAAGCTGTTCCTATACCAGTTACAAGATTGGTTGCTCCAGGACCAGAAGTTGCCAAACACACACCCACACGACCAGATGCTCTTGCAAATCCATCAGCTGCGTGAGCTGCGGCCTGTTCGTGTCTTACCAGTATATGATCAATGTCTGCATCATATAACATATCATAAAACGGTATGGTCTGTCCTCCAGGATAACCAAATATTGTTTTAACCCCCATATTTTTGAGGGATTCTATTATCGCTTCTCCGCCTCTCATTGTAATAACCTTTTTTATATATTATAAGATAAAATATGAATACAAAAATATATATAATTATTGAATTAACATTAATGTTGATAAAGTGTGTTGAAAAAAAATGAACATTACCAAATATATCTGCCATCGAATCCCTGAAAGGAGTTTTTTTATTAAAGGTCATCAGTTTCCAGTCTGTGCAAGATGCACCGGTTTTTATACTGGACTGGCAGCCTATTTAATAGTGCATATCTTTTTTAAACATACATATGACATTAAAATGTTACTTATTTCAATGATTCTGATGGTTCCTGTGGCAATTGATGGTGTTACACAGTATTTTGGCCCAAGAGAAAGTACAAATACTTTAAGATTTATAACCGGATTTATAGGTGGAATAGGTTTAATAATCTTTTTAAAAATAATTTTAAGGTGGATTTTGAATGTTTTGTAGAAAGTGTGGCGAAGAAAATCCTGATGATGCAGTCTTCTGCAGAAATTGTGGTGTTAAACTAAAAGAAGAAGTAAAAAAAGCAGAAGTGATTGACACTCCTGTAAGCAATAATCAAAATAGTAATACTTATCAAAAAACTACAACCAGTACTAACTCATCAAAAAATGATTCAATGAACTGGATTGCCTGCTGCTGTATAGGATTATTTGTTGTATTTATACTATCCGCATTATTTAGTGGATTCTAATCCTTTAAATAGTAATATAAAACAGCCTTTTGGGCATGCATTCTGTTTTCAGCCTCATCATAAATAACAGATTGTGGACCGTCAATAACATCACTTGTTACTTCCTGACCTCTGATTGCCGGCAAACAGTGCATGAATATAGCTCCATCATTTGCCAGACTCATTAAATCGTTATTAACCTGGAATGGTGCAAAATCAATTTCTCTTTGTTTAGCTTCAGCTTCATCGCCCATACTAACCCAAACGTCAGTGAATACCGCATCAACATTTTCAAGGGCAACACCAATATCGTCAGTGATAATGATTTCAGTATTGTTCTCTTCAGCGTATTCCTGAGCAGTTTTAACAATTTCTTCGGCAGGTTCATAACCTTTAGGACAAGCTAAAGACATGTCCATTCCTAGTAACGGAGCAATTAATAAAAGGGAATTGGATACATTATTTCCATCACCAACAAAACAGATTTTTTTACCTTCCCAATCACCTAAATGTTCCTTTATTGTCAACATGTCGGCGAGTGCTTGGCAAGGATGTTCAAGGTCAGTCAGTCCGTTAATAACAGGCACGTCAGCATGTTCAGCCAGCTCTTCAACATCAGAATGTTTAATTGCACGAATCATTATTCCATCAACGAAACGGCTTAAAACTTTTGCAGTGTCTAAAATTGGCTCTCCTCTACCCATCTGCAAATCATTTGAAGATAAAAAGATTGCTCTTCCGCCTAACTGATACATTCCAACATCAAAAGAAACTCTTGTTCTTGTTGATGATTTCTGAAAAATCATTGCTAATGTTTTGCCTTCAAGAGGCTTTTCCTCAACTTCGCCTGCTTTGATTTTACTAGCTAAATCAAGAATGTATTTCACATCTTCTTTAATATCACTAACAGATAATAAACTGGCCATTTAAAATTCCCCTTTAAAATATAATAAAAATAAATATCTTTTGTTAATATATATTAAATGTTTCTATGACTTCATTCTAAAATTGATATCCCTTAATGTGGATATCACAGGAACCAATAGGAACAGGTAAATGAAATTACTGGATATATTGAAATCCAAAAGATTTACACATACAGTCAAGCCCATAATGATGAAAAATGTATTGTAAATGTATTTTCTCTCCTCTTTGGAAGGCATTTTTTCCAAAAATCCTCTATTATATGCATAGGCAAACATGAGTATAAATAAGACTATTGTAATCAATATATTTATCCCAAAAATCACTTCAGCTAGGAAAAAATGAGAATAGTTACCAATTATTGAAGTTGAAAATGGAATAAATGAAATGGATGCCAAATACAAAATATTGGCCCATAAGTAAGGAATATTTAAATTATTGATTTTGATAAATTCATGATGATATACCCAAAAGGAACTGACAAGAATGAAACTGACCAGAGTAACACCAAAGGTAGGGGCAATTGAATAAATAAAACCTATAAAATCACCATATGTCAAAAGCTGTATTTCAGGTAATGCCATTCCAAAAACCAAAAGGGTCATTACCATTCCAAAAATTCCGTCAGTAAGTCCCAACAGTCTTCCTGGATCTATATCAACATCCCTTTCAAAAGATTGCTTGAATCTTTCATAAAAACTGGTTTTGATATTATCAACTTTGTCTTCTACAGCCTGATTTTTTGAGTATTTCTCCTTCAGCTCATTTGTAAGATTTTTGATTTTTTGAATATCTTCATCATCCATCTCATCGGCCATGTCTGTAAGTTCAGAATTGATGTAATTTCTCAAATCTGGAGGTATCTCAAAATCTTGCCTTTTGATAATATCACCTTAAAAAAAAGAGAAAAGAAATTTAGTTTAAAATTTCTTTCATGTGTTCGACACGTTTGTTTACAAGGTCAGCAGTACCGACATCTCTTCTGTGGTAAACGTTACCTTTAACAAATTCACATGCCTTTTCAGCTATCTTTTCAGCTTCTTCAATTGATTCACCGCTAGCCACTATACCTAATGCTCTTGAACCGGACAAGTGAATTCCATCACCTTCCTGACTTACAGCTGCATAGAATACTTTTGCGCCAAGTTCCTCAATAGCTTCCTCGTCAACTTCAATCAATTCACCGGCATACTCTGTTTCAGGATATCCGTCAGGTACTATGTATTTGCACACACTTGCTTTGTCTTCAAATTCCACTTTATCCAAGGTTCCGTCAACGATTGCCTGACAAACTTCAGCCAATGGTGTTTTAAGTAAAGGCAATACGTTCATTGCTTCAGGATCACCAAATCTTGCGTTATACTCGATTAATTTAGGTCCGTCAGCAGTGAGCATGAACTGACCATATAAGATTCCTTTGTATGGTTCAGCTTCCTCAGCAATAGCTTTAATGGTATCTTGCATGATTTTAACTGCCTTATCATAATCATCCTGAGTCAGGAATGGCAATAATCCTCCGACATCAGAGTATGAACCCATCCCACCAGTGATTGCTCCGACATCTCCTTCAAATGCATGAGGATGATCCTGTGCTGCAGGCATTGGAGCCAAGTGTTCACCATCACAGAATGCCTGGATTGTAAATTCTTCACCAATTAATCTTTCTTCAATGATTACCTGAGCAAATCCGCCCATTACATTGTCAATTACTTCACATGAATATTCTTTAGCTTCCTCATTGTCTTTTAAATGGTCACCGACAATCTTTACACCTTTACCGCCTGTCAATCCAACAGGTTTTACTACTACCTGAGGTTCAAACTCATCCAAAAATGCTGATACATCTTCAGAGTTGTCAAATACTTTATAAATCAATGACCCCTCGATTTTGTAGTCTTCAAAGAGCTTTCTCATAAATGACTTATCGGTTTCGATACGTGCTGCGCTTTGGGTTGGTCCAACACATTTAATTCCATTTTTCTGAAGTTCATCAACAATTCCTTTTCCGAGCGGTGCTTCAGGGCCGATGAATGCAATGTCAATGTCATTTTCAACTGCATATTCAGCTACTTTTTCAACTTCACCTTCATCACCTTGCTTGAATTCAGCAATTTTGCTCATTCCAGGGTTAATCTTACTCATGTAAACATATAATTCAACATCATCCTTTAGGGCATCAGCGATTGCATGTTCACGGGCACCAGTCCCAACAACTAAAACTTTCATGATATGAATCTCCTATTAAGTTAAAGTATATTTTTAAAAATATTTAACATTAACTTTAAATACTAACACTTGCATATACAAGAGTATAGTTGCATATGCAAGAGAGGTAAATTATGGAAAAAAATGAAAATATAGAAATGATAACAGGAGATCCAAAAAAAGCTATAAACAAATTATCACTACCAATTATAGCCAGCATGTTTTTAATCTTTGCAAACAATATTATTGACAGTATATGGGTTGCAGGACTTGGAGCAGAACCATTAGCAGCACTGGGATACATCACCCCACTATTCATGGTTTTAGTAGGAATCGGAAACGGAATCGGAGCAGGTGGTAACTCACTGATTTCACGTTACATTGGAGCTGAAGATACGGCTTCCGCAAACAATGCCGCAATACACAACCTGATTTTGGGAATAATTCTATCAATAATAGTTTCAATAATATTATTGGTATTTTTAGAGCCATTACTTAACATAATGGGTGCAAGCAGTGTTTTAAATTATGCAATGGAATATGGAATCATCATATTCTCATTTTCATTTGCAATGCTTCTTCCACCAATATTCGGAGGAGCATTCAGAGCTGAAGGAGATGTCAAAAGGGCAACAATACCAATAGCCATAACAGCAGTAATTAACATGTGCATAGACCCTATTTTCATATACACCCTCAATCTTGGAGTGGCCGGTGCAGCATGGGCAACCGTTCTAGCACATATACTTTCAATAATAGCTATGCTTTATTGGATGCTAATCAAAAAAGACACATACCTTAAATACGGAAAAAAATACTTCCACAATAACCTGTCAATGTATAAGGACATTTTAGTTGTAGGAATTCCTGCAAGTCTTGAGCAATTAATATTATCTGCATTAACCATAGTGGTCAATTTCATGCTCACACTCGTTTCAGGCCCAGTGGCAGTAGCGGTTTATACTGCAGGATGGAGAATAATAAACATCGGAATGTTGCCTGCAATAGGAGTCGGAACTGCATCAATATCCGTTGCAGGAGTGGCATATGGTGCAAGAAAATATGAAAACCTGAGAGTGACCGCAAGATATGCTGTTAAAGTAGCACTGATAGCTTCCATAATTGTTGCAATCATTTTAAATATATTTGCAAACCAAATTGCATTCGTATTTTCATACTCTGAAAGCAGCGCACAGCTTGAACCATTAATTGCAAGTTTTATTCAAATAATGTGTCTGTTCATCCTTTATGTACCATTTGGAGCAAGTGCAGGTAATGTTTTCCAGGGAGTTGGAAAAGGAACAATATCCTTTATTCTTACAACCTTCAGGGAATTCGTCCTAGTGCTGATATTTGCATATGTGCTGGGATTCATATTCAACATGGGTGAAACCGGAATCTACTACGGAATGCTTTTGGGAGGAGGAATTGGATCACTTATATGTTATGCATGTATTGAACTATACATAAACAAGCTCATAAGGAGTCGGGACAATGCCTCTTGATAGCAACCTTCCAACAGTACCATTCATCTCCATAATCTACAGAGAGCATGCAAAATACCTGAACGAAAAGGTAAAAGCTGAAAACTTAAGTTTCGGCCTTTACCCATTGCTGATTAAAATCTACAACAATGAAGGAATCATACAGGAGCAGCTGGCACAAAGCTTTCATTTAAACGAAAGCACCATAACAAGAAACCTTAAAAAACTTGAAGATAAGGGATTCATTGAAAGAATACCTGATAAGAGGACAAAAATCATTAAAGTAACCAGAAAAGGTGCAGAAACTGCACAAAAAGTGATGGATTATGATGAAGAATGGGATGAAAAGATAAAAGGGATAATCGGCAAAGATAAATATGATGATTATTTAAAAACTCTTAGAAAAATATCAGAGGAGATTATACTATGAACGAAACAATTAAAAACCTTAAAACAAGAAGAAGCATCAGAAAATTCAAAGACAAACAAATCGCAGACGAGGATTTAAAAACAATCCTGGAAGCAGGAACATATGCGCCAACCGGACAGGGAAAACAATCTCCAAAAATAGTCGTGATTCAAAATCCAGAAAAGATTAAGGAATTTTCCGCATGGAACAGAAGCTTTTTCCCGGTTCCTGTACCTGATGATATGGATCCGTTCTATGGTGCAAAAACCCTTTTAATTGTATTGGCCGATTCTGAAATGCCAACATGGAAGGAAGATGGTGCAAGCGTTTTAGCAGTTTTAGTAAATGCAGCTCATGCAGTTGGTGTCGGGTCATGCTGGATTCACCGGGCATATGATGAATTCAGTAGCGAAAAAGGAAAGGAACTTTTAAAAGAATGGGGAATTCCTGAAAGATATGATGGAATCGGACATGTTGTTTTAGGATATCCTGATATGGAAGCGCCAAAGCCACTTCCTAGAAAAGAAGATTACATCCACTATGTGGATTAAATCTTTTTACATTATTTCTAAGTGATGTTATTTAATTTTAATTCTTGAGAAAAACCCTCACCATCTATTTTGAGAAATATCATTCATCATTTATTAAACTACTATTTTTACGTTTTTTATCCATTTCCTCTTCACGTTCCATTCGACGCTTTTCAAGAAGTTTATTTATAGTTGCTTTTGATTTTTCCTTTGGTACAAAATTCATATTAATCGCCTACTATCAATAATTTGATTTTTATAATATTTAAAGTATTTCTTCATAGTTTTTTAACCATTCAAGTCCATTTATTTTTGTCATGACTAAAATATCAGTATCTACACTAACAGACTCAATTTCAGAACTTGTTCTTTGTTTAATTGCAGTTAACCTAATTAAAATATCTGCAAAAAGACAAAGTAGCCATTTAGGAAGATTTTCTATAGAGTATGAAGTATTTTCTAGTGCATCTAATCTAAAGTTTTCAATATATTTTGGAATTTTTGAAAACTCATTTTCTTGTTCAATTTTGAGAAACTCAATAATTTTATCAATATTTTCAATCTTCTCTTTTTCTAAATCAAATTTTAAATTATTCACTATTGCTTCGTTTGCATCAAGAATATATCTCAAAATAAACTCATTAAAATCTTCATTAACACCAGTTATGAAAGCATATGCTTCTTCATTAATGGCAAAAACTTTTACAATTGGTTCTTTTGAATCAATAACAGAATCAATCACTTCATGAATAATTTTACCATTTTCATTATAGTAAAGTTCAATTTCAAAAAATGATGGATAATGACTTTGATAATTATATCCAACAATGACAATCCCAGTTACTTCAAATTGCAACTCAAATGAAAATATTTCCCATAATATTTCATTATATAAATTTTTATCAATTTTCTCTGGTAGGACATCATTAAATTCATTTGAATATTTGGAGTATTTTTTAATGAAAGGACAAATTTTTTTCGCTGCCTTTGATTAATAACATTTTCAAATCCGTTCTCGTTAATATCAAATATTAAATCTTGTTTATAGTTTTTCTCTAAAAGTTTATACCATTTAGTTCAAGCCAATTTTCATAAAATGATTTTGATTCGATAATGTCATAGAATTTTTCTTCAAACAAGTTTATTAATTCTTTTGTGGAATTATAAGTTGTTTTGTAGATTGT
>NZ_JAFUHT010000019.1 GCF_017468685.1 Methanobrevibacter sp. | reverse complement strand
GTAGTAGCTAATGCAGCACCACCCAATCCAATTTTAAAGACACCCATATATAATACATCACAGCATATGTTAACAATATTTGCAAGAAGAATTGCCCTAAAAGGTAAATTAGGAATTCCATCAGCACGAATGAAATAAGATAAACTCATCATATAACATAAAAAAGGCATTCCTAAAATTATCATCACAAAATATTGACTAACTAAAGGACTCAATTCCGGCTGTGAGGAACACAGAAATTGCACAATACTGCCAGAAAATAACAGTCCCACAATAGTAATCAGAATTCCAATAGCTAAAAGAGAAATAATCGAAACCGAAAAGTAACTATTGCTTTTATCATCATTGAATTCAGCTTTTGAAACAGAACACAACACACTGCCGCCCAATCCAATCATCCAGTAAATTAAATTAACGAATGTAATTACCGGAGCAACCAACTGAATTGCAGAAAGGTTTGATGATCCAATCAAAAAAC
This sequence comes from Methanobrevibacter sp., assembly GCF_017468685.1. Taxonomy (NCBI): domain Archaea; kingdom Methanobacteriati; phylum Methanobacteriota; class Methanobacteria; order Methanobacteriales; family Methanobacteriaceae; genus Methanobrevibacter; species Methanobrevibacter sp. Next base: position 12,736 of record NZ_JAFUHT010000019.1, on the reverse strand, counting down.
TCACAATCAAAGAATCAACAAACAGACAAATATTTCCAGCCATGGAAGTAAATAAAGTTGGCAGGAAAAACTCACCAAACTTACTTTTCAATAAATCATAATTTCTCTCATACATTGCTAAAACCCTCTAATTACCAAAGAAATCAAGTTCATCCAAATATTTAACAAAATTGTAAATATACTCTTCTGAAATTAATGGCCAGTTAAGACCTAAACGATACAATACTTGGGTAGTATATTTGTTTTCAACTGGAACCCATTGTTTTTTGGTTTTTCCAGAACCGACAGAAGTAATCAATCCAGAAACACCCTCTTGTTTGGTTTTATCTGCCAATGCCTCTTTTAAAGCATTCTCATATTCATCATTTTCACACGGTTTTATAATTAAACCTAAAGGTCTGATAATCTCAACAATATCAGCAAAAGATATGACATGGGAATTATAAGCATGGAAGACAATGCACTCTTTTGGTGTTTTGGACAATGCCACAATGGATTTGGCAGTCATATCAATCTGGCTGAATTCCACATTATTGGACAACATTTCATACGGCATACAGCCCATAGTAACAAATGCCTTTAAACGATTGATAAATCCATTGGACTCGAAATTAATTTGGAATTCACTGTCTGAACTTCTGGCCATCAAATTACCAACCCTCATAATCTTAACATCCAAATCATCTTCAACAGCAGCTTCAAGCACGGCCCTTTCAGCTAAAAACTTACTGTCAATATACTGGTTGTCAATTCCCTGACCAATATACAAATCCTGTTCAGTATAGTTGACATCCAATGGTGGGAAGTTGTCAATGCTTTCACCTGCGACACTGTATGTTGAAACCTGCACATATTTGGCATTTTTCATACGGGCAAACTTCAATCCATTCACCACTCCACCAAGGTTAATATCTTCAATGTCTGTTCCGGATGAAAAGTGTTTTACATTAGCAGCACAGTTGATGATAGTATCGATATTAAATGAAATGATTTCTTCAAAGTATTTGAAGTCAGTGATATCTCCTTCAACTACTTCCAATCTTTCATCGAACAATTTTTCATTGAAATCATCTGCAAAGTAATAGAAGAATAATGATTTCAATCTATCATAACCAGACAAATCACCTCTTGACCTTACAAAGCAGTAAACCATTTCTGATTCAGATTCCAGAAGTTCCTTTAAAACATGAATACCTAAAAATCCTGTAGCACCAGTCAATAAAACATTTCCTAAATCTTCATCTAATTTTCCATTAATCATGGATTCCAAATTATTTTTCTTCAATAAGTTATTGATTTTGGAATAATCATATTTGCTTGTTTTTGCAGAGTCACCACCTTCATTTTCCAAAATGAATTCTGAAAGCATTCTTGGAGTTGGATTTTTAAAGAAATCCCCATAACTCAATTCATAATTACGGTTTAAAGCAGCCATAGTAATTTTAGTTACGAGCAGTGAAGTGCCTCCAATTTCAAAGAAATTATCTTCAACACTAACTTCATCCAGACCTAAAACCTCTGCAAATGTATTTGCAAAGAACGCTTCAACCTCATTTTCAGGAGCAATATATTCAGTAATCAATTCAGGTTCAGGCAGATTCTTCAAATCAGTTTTTCCGTTTAATGTCTGAGGCATTTCATCCAATTCCATATAAACTGTAGGAACCATGTAATAAGTCAATTTTTCACTAAGCAGTGACTTTAATTCTTCAATATCAAATGAAAACTCATTAGGACCTAAATTTTCAACTTTATATTCATCATTAACTGTGAAATATGCGCATAAATGATCATTATCCTTGATTTTTCTTACAACAACTGCCAATGAATTAATCGGTTCAAAATCAGACATTATGGATTCTATCTCACCAATCTCTATTCTCAATCCCCTGAGTTTAATCTGATTGTCCAAACGTCCATAAATGGAAATGTCCCCATCTTCATGCAGTTTAGCATAATCTCCAGATTTATAGAATCGGATGCCATTAATTTCAGTGTATGCTTTTGCATTATTTTCCGGACGGTTCAAGTATGCTCTAGAAACACCTAATCCTGCAATATACAACTCACCCATCACATTAGGAGGTAATGGATTAGCATCCAAATCCATAATAGATTCATATACATTGAATAAAGGTTTACCTATTTTAAGTTCACCATCTTCAATCAGACGATTGTTACAGCATACAGTTGTTTCAGTAGGTCCGTAAATATTATACACTTTAGCATCAATATCTTTCAGTGCTTCCAATAACTGTGCAGGGAATCCTTCGCCCCCTACAGCAAATATTTTGAATTTGGAGAATGCTTCATTTAAATCATCTAGTTCGAGATATTGCAGCAATCTGGAAGGAGTACCACTGTAAACGTTTGCTTGAGTCCTGTTTATTAAATCGCATAATGTTATTGGATTTTTATATTCATCATCATTAGCAAATACAATTGGAATGCCGTTTAACATTGCAGTCATTGTTTCCTGAAGCAGCATGTCAAATGCCACCGTTGAAATTGACAATGCCTTATAATTTTCAGCTTTTCCATTTGTTGCAAGGTCGTATGTGTAAATGTTTTTAGGATCCGGATAGACAAAGTTTGCAAGGTTTTTATGTTCCAGCATTACGCCTTTAGGAAGTCCTGTTGAACCTGAAGTATAAATGATATATGCAAGATTATCTGCTTTTAATTCAGGATCCGGATTGGAAACATTACTCTCTTTAAGCAAATCATCTAATGGAATGATATTTTCTTCATAATCGGTTAAATCAATGTTTTTTATATTAATGATATCATCAACAATGATGAATTTTGAATCGCTGTCTGTCAATACGTGCTCGATTCTGTCTTTCGGATAATCTGAATCGATTGGTATGAATGCCGCACCTGACTTTAGAATACCGAATATTGATGCAAAAACATTACTGTTCCTTTTTAAGATAAACATTACCTTGTCTTCAGCACCGACGCCTTTCTTAATCAAAGCATTGGCTATTCTATTTGCACGTTCGTTTAACTCGGAGAACGTGAAATTTCCATCCTCTGCATATATCGCAATATCATCAGGATAAAGGTCAACCTGCTTTTCAAATATCTTATTTAACCTGTACTCATCCAATTCTACAAATTCAAGGTCTTCCTTGGATATTTGGTTCTGTTTAATTATTGAGATATCTTTAAGTTGAGTTTTTTGATTTAAATCAATGAATTTATCAATGACAATAGAAAGACTATCTAAAAATGTTTGAATCAACACATCTGAATACAATTGATCATTGTATCTGATGAAAACTTTATATTCATCATTTTCTTCTACAATGTTTAGATTTAATTTGAATTTAAGGTTGTCCTCTTCTAGAGATTGCCTTGCAACCTTTTCTCCGTTGATTTTTAAATCTTCAATTATTTTGCCGTGGAAAGCATATAAAAAGTCCGGAGTGAATCCATACTCATCTGAAATCTTTGTCAGAGGATAGGATGAATGAGTCAATACTTCCAGCCATTCTTTATTAACATAACTAAAGAATTCATCCAATGATAATTCAGAATTTAAATTTAAAGCTAATGGGAGAGTTTTAACCATCATGGCTAATGTTTTTTGTTGGTTGAACTCAAATCTTCCGTTTGTAATTGTTGCTATTAACAATTTTTTATCATAGACGAATTTTGATAAAACAAATGAGGATGCTGCTAAAAACAGATTGTTTTGAGTAATTGATTGTTTGGCGCAGAATTCATCAATATTATCTTTTTGTATAAATATTGTTTTTTCTAATGCTTTTCCTTTATTTTCATCACCACTCAAATCCGGAGTCATCAATGTCGCTTCATCGAACTCTTTAATTTTATTGTAGAAGAATAATTTGGATTCTTCATATAATGAAGACTCCTTAACCTTTTCTTCACTTAAAGCATAATCAAAACCATTGATTTCTTCTGTGTCATAGTCTTTTCCATCATATTCCTTTGCGATTTCATCAAAAAGAATGTTCAAGGAGGTTCCATCTACAATGATATGGTGGAAGTCAGCCAGCAGCATTGAATCGCCAACTATTTTAAATCTGAATAATGGACCTTCTTCAAGATTAAATGGTTTTATGAAGTCATTCAGATTGATTTCATCGACAATTTTAATTAAATCATCAACTTTCAAATGGTCTCTTCTTTGCTGATAAACCTCTCCGTTTTCCATGATTATTCTTGTTTTTAGGTATGGATGATTATTGATTACATTGGCAATGGATGATTTAAGTTTACTTGCATCAATTGCATTTGTAAATTGGATTTTTTTCGGAAGGTTGTATGCTAGACTTTCCGGATTTTTAATACAGTCAAAGTAAACTCCTAGCTGATTTGAAGTTAATGGATATAGCTCCTGAACTTCATCATTTTCAGAGGCATCGATTTTAATTTCTGATGCAATTTTTTCTATGGTTTTATAGTTTAAAATTTCAGTAACATTCAATTGAGCGTTTAGCTTATTGTAAATTGAAGAAGTCAATTGTATGACTGACAGTGAAGTCAATCCTATGCTGAATAGGTCAGTATTAACACCAAATTCATCAATACCCAAAATTTCTGACACAATTTCATATATCTCTGTTTCAATTTCATTTCTTGGATTGATGAAATCATCATTATCAATTATTGGATCTGGCAAGTTTTTAAAGTCTGTTTTTCCGTTTGGTGTTTTTGGGAATTCCTCCATTTGTGTGAAATATGAAGGCACCATATATTCGGGAATTGAATCAATCAAATGTTGTTTTAAATCATTAATATTAATATCGATTGTGGCTGTGAAATAAGCGCATAAATGTTCTACTGAATTGATTTTTTTAACTACCACTTTGGAAAGAGTTATATTTTCATAATTTGCGATTGCTCCTTCAATTTCAGACAGTTCAATTCTTAAACCTCTGAGCTTGATTTGAGTATCATTTCTTCCAAGAACATATAACTCACCTGAATCATCTTTTTTACCTAAATCTCCAGTATTGTAATATGGAATATTATTCAATGTCATGAACACTTTTTCCGTTTGTTCGGGGTTGTTTAGATAGCCTCTTGCGATTCCTGCTCCACCTACATAGATTTCACCATGTACGTATGCAGGCAGTTGATTTCCATCAATGTCCATGATTTTATCAACTACATTAAGCATAGGCCAGCCTGCGGTGACTTCAGGACTGTTCATCAGTTTGTAATGTGATGCTATTGTCACTTCTGTTGGTCCGTAAGAATTGTAGATATCTGCATCTGTGTATTTTGATAATCTGTCATATAATACTGGTGGGAATCCTTCTCCACCTACAATAATGACTTTGCATCTGCCGACAACGTTTTGAATTTCTTCAAGCTGCAGGTATTCCAGTAATCTTGTTGGTGTTGATCCGAAACCTTCTGCATCAGTATCTCTGAATAACTGCACCAGTTCCAACGGATCAATAGCCTGTTCATCATTGGCAAATACAACAGGCAGTCCATTTAATATTGTACCGAATATTTCTCTTAAGAATACAATAAATGATACAGTGGAAATTGAAATGAATTTATTGCATTTGTTGTGTAGTTCATAAATTGGAACATTCTCTTTTACATTTGCAATATAGTTTGAGATTCCTCTGTGAGTAATCATCACTCCTTTTGGTTTTCCAGTTGAACCTGAAGTGTATATTAAGAAACATAGATTATCTGATGTTAAATCAACTTTGGGATTGGAATCATCTTCTTCTAAAAGCAATTCATTAACATCAATTCTATTTTCTCCATCATATTCGATTTGTGAACTGGTAATGACAAATTTGGAGTCACTGTCTTCCAATATCTGGTTGATTCTGTTTTTTGGATAATTTGGATCAATCGGTATGAAAGCCGCACCTGCCTTAACAATACCTAAAACAGTCGCTATCAAATCGCTGTTTCTTCTCATCATAAACATTATTCTATCTTCAATGTTTACTCCACGCTTGATTAATCCATTGGCAATTCTATTAGCTTTTTTATTTAATTCATCATATGTTAGCTCGCCATCTTCAGCAATAAGGATAGTTTTATCTGGATTTTCTGAAGTTATATTTTCAAACATGTCTGTGATTATTCCTTCATTGGCAAGTTTGATTTCAAAATCCTCATCCAACTCAATCTCTTCACGAATGGAAATATTTTTCAGTAATTTATCAGAAGAATTGAATTTTGACAACAATACATTAATTCCATTTAAGAATGATTCCATTAGTTCTTTGGAATAAAATGATTCATCATAGCTAATGTGGATTTTTCCACTTTCAAAGTTGAATACGAATTTATAGTCTTTTTCAGCATAGTCATCAGTGTAGAATAATATTTCACTTGAAAAATCCAACTTATGATTATTTAATAATGGATATCCATGATATTCTCTAAATTGACCGGTGAAATCATTTAGATATTCATTGACGCTTAAATCAGTATTTAAATGGTATCCGCAAGCTAATTTATTATAAGATATCAGAATATCTTTCGAAAAAGCAAATTTGGTTAAGTTAAATAAGAATGTTGCAAGCAATATCTTCTCTTTTGATAAATTAAATTTACCAGACAGTTGCTTTAGATTTTCAACATCTATTGTCTTGGATATTGATACATAATTTATTTTATCACCATTAACATCAGGTGAAATTGTGGTTGGATTATCAAAAGAGTTGATTAAGTTGTTATAGTAGTTTTCTGCCTTGAAAAAGTCAACAATATCAACATTATAATCCTTGCATTTTATGGATGAATCTTTCATAACCTGTTTTGCTAAATCCTGAATTCCATTCGCAATTTCCTGAATTTCCACTTTATTAAAACAGGATTTATTATATTCTATAAATATTGATTGTAATCCATTTTTATCTGAGTAATTTTTGTTTATTCTAAAGTGTAGTGGAAATTTTATGTCTTTTTGTAAAGTCAGGAATTTTGAATCATAATCTGTTGAATTGGACACAATTGAAACCATTGAAATGCAATCAGGATCAATATTCTGATTTCTTAAATCTGTTGTATATTCGCTGAATTGCAGTTTTGCATGAGCCAAACCTTCTTTTAGAACAGATTTCGAATAGGCAAGCAATTCTTCAAAAGTTAATTCTTCATCATATTCTAATCTTAATGGAATGGTATTTACAAACATTCCTAAGGCATTATCTTGGCCAAAGTATCTTCCATGAACTGAAGTGTTCATTACCAAATCTCTGAATAACAAGTTGTCTCTTTTGGATTTGGCAAAGTATAAGAAGTTAAGTGCTAATGCAGTGATGAATGGTGAATAATTGAATTGCGGAATTTCGGTTAACTTGACTTCCAAAAATCCAAGTTGCGAATTATCAAAAGTATACCAGTCAGAATTATAATTTTTCAATGTATTTAACCAGTATTTCTTATCGGCGTTGGCTTCAGAGGAGTTTAAATATTCCAATTCCTTTTCAACATATGTTTCATAGGAATAATCAATTGGAATATATTTTTCATTGTTTTTAATGCAATCAATCACTTTATCGATTTCCTGTGGAATTATTGAAAACAATGAAGTTCCATCAAGCAATATGTGCTGAACAACACCAATGAGAACTGTTGTGTTTTCAGTTTTCAGAACTGCCCATCTATACAATGGTGAGTCAAAAATTCCATCAAATGGATTTTTCAAATACTCTTCAATAAATCCATTCAAATCCATTTCAGATATTTCAAATGATTCTACATTAACAGAATCATTTTCATTATAATATTGTTTAAAATCACCGTTTGTATCATATTTAATTTGTAGATTTAAATATTTTTGAGATATTAGTTCAATAGCCTTTTTTACATATTCAAAATCGGTTTTTGAATAATTTTTTCTAAATTTCAGATAAAATGAATCATTATGAGGATTATTTATCTCTGAAAACAATAACATCTTTTGAGATGAAGATAAATTAAAAAATTCCATAAAATTCACCACTTATATTATATAAATGTTTATTCAACACAATATTTAAAATTAATAAAAAATAAATGAAAAATTGGGATTAATATGAATATTATAAAAGAATATGATGATAAAGAATTAGTTTTGGCTGTTGAAGGCCGTGTAGATACAATCACTTCACAGGATTTGGAAAAAGAAATTAATGATGAATTTGGTAATTTCAACTCTTTAATTTTAGATTTTTCTGCTTTGGAGTATATTTCCAGTGCAGGATTGCGCGTATTGATTGCTACACAGAAAAAACTTAAAAGTGAAGACATTCCTATGGTTATTAAAAATGTCAATGATGCAATTAAAGAAATATTTAGGATGTCTGGATTCGATAAGATATTGAAGATAGAATGAGTTTCTTGAAAATAACTCCTAATATTGATAATTTATATCAATTAAATGAATTTATTCATAGCATCATTTTAAAAGAAGACTTTCAAGTTGATTTGATAGTTGAAGAAGTCTTTGTGAATATTGTTAACTATTCTCATTCTGATTTTATTCAAGTCAATGTGGATTATACAGATAAAACATTAAAAATGGAATTCATTGACAATGGAATTGAATTTAATCCTCTTTTAAAGGAAGATGTGAATCTTCCCAACAACATCGATGATGCAGAAGTGGGAGGTTTGGGAATTCATATTACAAAAGAACTGTCTGATGAAATTTCATATGAGTATGTTAATGGTGAAAACCATTTAAAAATAATTAAAATTGTGGAATAATGAATGACAAGATAAAAAAGATATTAATACCTTTTGTTATAATGGTAATCTTCAATTTGGGAGTTTATTATTTGACATTCGGCAAAAACTTTGGTGGAGGATACTCCCCTCATGTTGGAATATTGTTAATTTCAGGATTATTACTTGGACCATATGGGGCTATAGGAGCAGTTGCCGGAAATTTTTTATGCGATTTGGTTAGAGGATATACTGTATCAATAGCCATATCTTCAGCAGTTGTCGGTTTTGGTGTATCTTATTTGGCATATAAATTATGGTACAATAACTTCGACAATAAGGTTAAAATTACAAAACCAAGATTAGACAATACAACTCATGTTCTTTTATTTATTATGATTATTCTTTTTTGTGCAGCATTATATGCAATATCACATGCAAAGTTAGTTTATCTAATTTATCCTAATAATATACCTATCGTTTCTAAGATTGGAGTTAGCTATTTTGTCAATTTTATCAATTCATCATTTATGTTTGGTATAATTGGGATCTGGTTATCTAAACATTTCAACTTTTTCGAAGTTCCTGAAAAATCCAATAAACAAGAACATGAAAAAATATATCATATTTTAGGATGCTCAATAATTCTTTTCACTGTGATAATATTAATTATAGATTGTATTTTTAATTTAACAAATGCAATTGTGCTTGTTGAATTGGTTGTTCTTGTTGTATTGTTATTTGCTTATTTAACAAAACCTTTCACTTCTGATGTTTCTGAAGTTGATTCAAACTCAATCCCAGAAAGTATTATGAATCGTTTTTTAATAATCATTTTAATTCTCACTATAATTGGTTTAGCCATTTCATCAGATTCCGTTTTAATCAAGTTTGCAGATGTTTATCTGTCAGGTACTGCTGAAGATGTGGTTATATCAATGTTATTGGTAACAGATGGTTTATTGCTGGTATTTTTAATTCCTTCACTTTCTGTTTTGAGATATGTTGAAAATAAAGTTATTGAACCTATTACTAAATTTTCTAAAATTAAAAATTTTGTAAAAGAAAATCAGAAAATTGAGTCAGAAGGTTTGATTAACATTTATTCTGAATATATGGGTAATGATGATGAGATTGGAGTTTTAGCCAGAAGTTATTTTGACTTAATCAGTCATAATAATTATTACATTGAAAATATTCAAAAAATTGAAGGTGAAAAGGAGCGCATTAAAGCGGAGCTTGATATTGCAACTAAAATCCAACAGTCAAATCTTCCATTAGAACCAATTGATAATGAATATTTCATTGTTAATGGATATTCCCATCCTGCAAAAGAAGTTGGTGGAGACTTCTTTGATTATTATGAATTTGATGGGGACAATTTGGCTATTGTTATTGGAGATGCGTCAGGCAAAGGCGTTCCCGCAGCATTGCTTGCAACAATCACACAAGTCATGATCAAACAGCTTCTCATGCATGAAAAAAATCCTTCAAAGATTTTGTATTCGCTTAACAATCAGTTATGTGAAAACAATTCTGAAGCAATGTTCATCACATTATGGCTGGGAATTTATAATAAAAATACTCATAAATTGACATTTGCCAATGCAGGACATAACCCTCCATTAATCAAACATGATAACTCATTTGAATTTTTAAAAGTGAATGAGGGGCTTGTTTTGGGAATAATGGATGATTTTAAATTTGAAAAAGAGGAAATCATTTTGGATAGTGAACTTGTTGCATACACTGATGGAATAACTGATGCCAATAATAAATATAATGAAATGTATGGTGAAAAAAGGTTAATTGATTTCTTCAATATTTATAAAAATGATAAAGATCCAATCAAACCATTGCTTGAAGATATTGATAAGTTTATTGGCGGTCAAGAACAATTTGATGATATGACCTTAATGTATTTGATGATTAAAGATGATTAAGTTAGCTTATGTTGATGTTAGTGATTTAAATTTAAGTAAATCTTATAATTTATTGCCTAAAATTCGTAAAGTAAAAGTGGATAATTTTAGATTTGATAAGGATAAAAAGCTTAGTTGTGGTGCGTATTTACTTTTGAAAAAATTATTGAGTGAAGAGAATATAACACAACCTGCTTTCGAAATAGGAAAATTTGGTAAGGCATGTCTATCTAACAATGACAATATCCATTTCAATTTAAGTCATTCAGGTAAAATTGTTGCATGTGCAATATCTGATATGGAAGTTGGTGTTGATGTTGAATATAATGATCCTACAATTGATTTAAACATAGCTAAACATTATTTCTATAATTCAGAATATGAAAATATCATGAACTCCAAATGTCCTTCAGATGAATTTTTCAATTACTGGGTTTTGAAGGAAAGCTATATGAAATACACCGGATTGGGATTTCACCTAAAATTAGACAGCTTTGAAATACTGATTAATGATGAGATTAAACTTAAAAATGATAAAAACAATTTGAAATTTAACTTATTTGATATTAATGATTATAAATTGGGGCTTTGCTCTAAATATAATACAAAATTCTCTGTTAAGTACAATATTGGTGATTTATACCCTTAAAAATTAAAAAGAATAACTATTTTTTAACAATTGGGATTAATCTTGCATTATAAGGAACCAATGATTAAAAGTATATTATTTTGCATCTATCAGAAGTATGTTTTCCAAAAGATTAATATATTATTATAAAAATATATTAGTATACAAATATACAATGAATTTTTGGAAGTGATTTGGATGGCAACAACAATTAGGATAAATGAGGATATTAAACAATTGTTGAAATTGAAAAGTGTTGAAACAGGAATTACACAATTGGATTTGGCAAATAAGTACATTCTAAAAGGTCTTAAAGAGGATGACACTCCAACTAATGTAATGAGCATTAGTGATATTGAAGCAATGTTGTCTTTTGATAAACCTGAAGGAGATAAAAACTTAGAGAAATTAGATGGGGTATCACACTCAGAAGTACCAACTAACAGTGTAGAATTAAAGAAAAGTAGTTACAGATAAATATGATATTTTTAGATAGCACATACCTGATTGGATTGATGATTGATAATGATGACTATCACGAACAAGCACATCAACTAAGGCCAATCATAGACAAAGAAAGAAAACTAATAAATAACACTGTACTGGTGGAAGTACTCAATAGCCTAAAAAAGAACAACCATAGAATAGAATTGGATGAAATATTGGATACTTTACTAAGCTTGGATAAAGTGGTTTTTCTTACCAGTGAAGATTATAATGAAAGTTTTAACTTATTTAAATATTATAATCTTAGTGTTAACTATTCTGACTGTACAATTTTAAAAACAATGATGGATAATAATGTTTCTGTTGTTGTATCATTTGATTCAGACTTTGATAAAATCAATGGAATAAGAAGAATCTATTTATAAAAAAGAATTGGGAAAAAGTTATTGTAAAAAATTCAACTGATTAATTTTATTTTATTTTATCAATAACTCTTTAATTATTTTTCAATTTAAATTTAAATAATAGAACTATTTTTATTTTTGAATTGGGATAAATTACTTCAATCAAATTTCAATTAAATGGTAGTGTTGCTTTAATTAAAACGCATAATAGTATAACAATTGTTATATTCTTGGTTAAAGTTTTAAAATAATTAAAGCATTTATTAAAATTAGTATTTTACTCCCAGTTATATGAATATCAGGCTATTAAATTATAGGGACCTATTTAGATTTTTATTGTTAAAATTATTTGTTTTAATAAGTTTTATAAGGTTGTAGGTTTATATTATATAATATGAGAACAAATAAACACAAACCTACAGATATACTTTGTTTTGAAGACTTTATAAATTATTGCATTATTGCGCATAAAAATGACTTGCTAATCAGCAACACTGTGCCTCCAGAATTGGTGGAAAAATTCATAGAAAGAGTCCGTCCAATAATTCAATTTTTTGATTGGATTTTTGTAAAAAGATTTTAATCTGAGTATGGAATTAGTGGGATTTCGTGAGGAGATTTACACTTGAAATCTCACTTCATTACATTTTTTTAACATTATGAAGTGATTT
>NZ_JAFUHT010000018.1 GCF_017468685.1 Methanobrevibacter sp. | reverse complement strand
GGTGGTATTATTGATTAAACTTGTAGTATTTGACTTAGATAACGTTATTATTGATGGTGAAGCAATAGATGAGATAGGAAAATTAGCAAATGTTGAAGAAGACATAGCTGAAATTACTGAAAAAGCTATGCAAGGTGAAATTGACTTTGAAACTTCTATTAAAGACAGAGTTCAACTTCTTGAAGGAACTTCAATTGAAGATATCCAAAAAGTTGCTAGTGAACTTCCATTAATGCCTGGAGCTGAAGACACCATCAATGGATTGAAAGATAAAGATATTGATGTAGCTATCATTAGTGGTAGTTTTGATGTAGTAGCTGATGAAATTAAAGAAAAACTCGGCGTAGACGCAGTTTACACTAATAGTTTCACAGTCGAAGATGGTAAATTAACTGGTGAAGTGACTGGTCCTTTAGTTGCAGGATCCAAATTGGATGTACTCAAAGACCATGTCGAAGAAGCAGGAATTGCACTTGAAGATGTAGTTGCTGTTGGAGATGGCGCTAACGACATTTCCATGATTGAATCAGCTGGCTGCGGTATTGCATTCAACGCAAAAGATTCCGTAAAAGAAATAGCTGATGTAGTAGTAGATGAAAAAGACTTAACCAAAGTCTTAGATGAAATCCTTAATCAATTAACCACTGATGATGCTGAAGAAGAGACTGTCGAAGAAGTAGAAGCTCAAGAAGCTGAAAACGTTGAAGAAGCTGAAGCTGAAACCGAGGAAGAAACTGAAGACGAAGCTGAAGAAGCTGAAGCAGAAGAAGAATCCGAAGAAGAAGCTGAAGAAGAAAAACCTGAATTCGTTCTCGCTGACACCATGGAAGGTGTAAGAAAACAAAAAGATGAAAAAGAAGCTGAAATCTCCAAAGTTGCTGATGAAAGAGAAGAATTCAACAAAATAGCAAGAGAACAACGTAAAATAAGAGATGAATTAAACGCATCCTTAAAAGAAAACTTAAACAAAGCTATTGAATTCAGAAACGAGCGTAATGAAATCAACAAAGAAGTTGAAGCTGCTAAAAAAGCTCGTAATGAAGCTAATGCTAAAATTAAAAATCTCGAATGGAATTCAGGTAAACGTAACAAAGTTAAAATCGAAAACGAAATCAAAAAGATTGATAAAATCATTGAAACTCGTGTACTCGATATTAAAAAAGAAAACCAGCTTGTTAAAAACGCTAACGACTTAAGAAAACAATTAATGGAAATTCATGAAGATGAATCCGTTAAAGCTGAAGCTGACGAACTCAGAAAACAATCTGAAGAAGCTCACGAAAAAGTTATTGAACTTTCAGAAAAAGCTCAATCAGCTCACGAAGAAATGCTTAAATACTTCAGAAAAACCGATGACATCAGAACCGCTGCTGACGATGCACACAAAAAATTCATCGAAGCACGTAGAAATGCATCCGCTAAACATGAAGAATTTAAAGCTATCTTAAGCGACATCCATGTTATCAACAAAAAATTAGGTTCCAACAAACCTAAACGCAGAAAATCCGATAACAAAGGATCTTCCGGTGGAAACAAAAACCGTGAAGAAAAACAAAGAGCTCAAGAAATCTTTGAAAAATTCAAACAAGGTGGTAAAGTTTCTACTGAAGAGATTTTACTCTTGCAAAAATACAACATAGGTTAAGTTCACTTAACCTAACTATTTTCTTTTTTTTTTTAAGGTTTTAACATGTCAGAAGAGAAAATCGAAACTTGTTTTATCTGCGGTAAGGAATTTGATATGAATAAGGCAGACCTTGGTTATTATCGTAACGGCAAATATCCAATCTGTGATTTCTGTGCTGATTTTTACCGTTTTTATAATGAAGACTTAACTTCTAAAAAAGAATAATTTTCTTTACTTTTTTTGGATAGGTCCAGTTGTGTGTACTGGTTCAGTTGATTTTTTAATTTCTATTTTTAAAATTTATTGGACATATTGAAAGTTGGGGATTAGCCCAACTTTTCAACCAGTTTTAAAGCTTCGTCAATTACCTGCCACATATCAAAGTACTGATACATTCCCAAACGTCCTCCAAAAATTACATTTCCTTCTTTTTTGGCAAGTTCCTGATATTTTTTAAAGAGTTCGGAGTTTTTATCGTCATTCATAGGATAATATGCCTCTTCGCCTTTCTGCCAGGTTTTCGGATATTCTCTTGTGATGATTGTCTTATCTGATTCGGCATTTTCAAAGTGTTTGTGCTCGATGATACGTGTGAAGGGTGTTTCAGCATCGGTATAGTTGATTACAGCATTTCCCTGATAGTTTTCCACATCAAGTGTTTCAAACTCGAAGTTAAGTCCACGGTATTCAAGCTCTCCGTAGCAGTAGTCAAAATACT
Organism: Methanobrevibacter sp.; assembly: GCF_017468685.1. NCBI lineage: Archaea > Methanobacteriati > Methanobacteriota > Methanobacteria > Methanobacteriales > Methanobacteriaceae > Methanobrevibacter > Methanobrevibacter sp. The sequence goes on along the minus strand of NZ_JAFUHT010000018.1, from coordinate 4,621 downwards.
GGTCAATCATTCCGGTAAATATGATTTTGTCCGCTGAATTTATCCATTTTTCTTTATCATCAAAAAAGTCAGTGTTAAGCTTTACTTCAACTCCGTCCAACATCTTTTCAATGATTTTAGTGTATCCTCCAATAGGAATGCCCTGATAGAGATCGTTGAAGTAGTTGTTGTCAAAAGTATATCTTACTGGGAGCCTTTTGATGATGAATGCCGGCAAGTCCTCACATTTTCTTCCCCACTGCTTTTCGGTGTATCCTTTGATTAATTTCTCATAGATATCCTTTCCGATAAGGGATATTGCCTGCTCTTCAAGGTTTTTTGGGTTTTCAATGTGGTATTCTGCTTTTTGCTCTTCAATCTTGGCTTTTGCCTCTTGAGGTGTCTTTACGCCCCACATCTGATAGAAGGTGTTCATGTTAAACGGCAGGTTGTAGAGTTCGCCCTTGTAGTTTGCAACCGGCGAGTTGGTGTAGCGGTTGAATTCAGCAAATTCGTTTATATATTCCCACACTTTCTTGTTGTTGGTGTGGAAGATGTGTGCACCGTATTTGTGCACATTGATGTTTTCAGTATTTTCTGTGTAAACGTTACCTCCTATGTGGTCACGCTTTTCAATTACAAGACATTTTTTGCCCTTTTTGGTCATTTCATAAGCAATGATTGAACCGAACAGTCCTGACCCGACAATTAGATAATCATATTTCATAATTATCTATTAGTTAAAGGTGCCTTATTAATTTTAAGTTTAATTTCAAAATTAATCTTTCAGGATTTCTTCCAACTCTTCAATGCTTTTTCCGGTTTTTTTGGAGATTTCGGCGAGTGTTGTTCCGGAGCTGATGAAGTTTTCGATTAGTTCTTTCATCCCCTCTTTCATTCCTTCTTTCATCCCTTCATCTCGGCCTTTTTTCTCTCTTCTGTCTCCATATTCAAAAATTAATGTCATTCTATCACCCAATAAATCACACAATACATTTCTATATTCCTCATCTTTAACAAATTTGTCAACAATGAGCCATTCAATACCATATGATAGGTTTTTAACAGATTCTGTTGCATTTTTTACTTGAAATAAGTTTTGTACAACTCTTTTTATATATTTTTCCATGTCTTTACCTAAAATCATCGGAACTAATGCATATAATATCAATTCTCTTGATTCTAGTTTTAATCCTTTTTTAATTTTTGGTTCAACAGTTGCAATTATTTTATCGCCATCTAAATCTTTTAGATTAATGACATGGTATGTAAATACACTTTCGTTGTTAAATTGGTATTTTATTGTTTTTGATTCTTCAGCTGTTGTTAAAACAATTAAATTCATATCTTTATCATTTTCTTTAACTCTATTAGCCACTGCTACATAAGTCAATCCTCTTTTTGAAAATTCATCATCTACTGGTGTGCTTTGAAGTTCTATTATTATATTTTCAAAATCTAATTCTAGAATTATGTCGGGCACATAGTCCTTTGGATCGAGTAATCGCAATTCCTTTGTCCAAATTTTAACCTTAACTGTTTTTTTGTCAACTATATCCAGTAGTATCTTTGCATCTTCTTCATTAATGTTTTTAAATATCTTGTCTTCTGCAAAACTAGTCATAAGTTACACGCCCTGAATATTGTTAACTAAATTTGTGTTATTTTAGATATAAACTATTTTCTATTAGATTTAAATCATATAGACTTATATAATTTGTTTTTTTCACATCAATTTTACAAACTGGGGGCAATTTTACAAAACAAGGTCAATTTTTCAAAATCAAATAAATTTTTCACAATGATACAATATTTTGAAATAATCCTAATTTTACTTTTTTAGGACAAATCAAGATTTTAAAATCAATATTGCATTTAAAAATTAGTTATATTTATTAATTGTCAATTTAAAGTAATATTACAAAATTAGACGTGATATTATGGCGTATACAATCAGAACTATTGAAAGAATTTTACCTTATCTGAAAGAGGATTTGATGAGGGTGCTCCTGACTGAGCATTTTCTCGAAAAAATGGAGCATCGCTGCATCGATGATGATATAATCTGTGATGTGGTGGCAAACAGAACACCAAAATCCATAGTCAAGTTTAAGGATTCAGGCATTAACTTTGAGCTGACATATGACTGGGATGATGAGGAAGATCTGGTGGTAATACTGGCTGCTCATCCTCCACGTTCTGTGATTTTGGTTTCAGCATACTTCAGGGAGGTTTTTAATGAAGACAGTTAGACTTGAAAAGATACCTGACCCCTATGATTATCTCAACCTCTCTGCAGTGAAGGACTTCACATACTTCAGGACGGTAGTGATGGATGAGGGGGTAATGATTGATTTCAACATCAGGGATGAGCCTGCTGCAATTGAGATAATTGATGCCTCCCGCAAATTCGGGATGCACCATGAGCCATGCATGAAAGGCAAGATTACAGGTTCCGTTTACATAAGCTATGATTTTATTGTTTTAAGGTTGAATGTGGTTTTTGAAAAGCTTTCCAAGTCATATGAATGTGAAGTTCCAAACATCTATGGACTTAGACCGGGGGAGTATGAGATTGATGTAATATAAATTAAACATTTTTAATTTATTTTACATCTAATGTAATATTTTTCATTCATAAAGTATTTTATTTATATTCTAATTATTATTTTAACTATAAATATGAATAATATATAATATATTATTATATTCACAATGAATATACAATATTTTTGGAGGTACTTTATGAAATTAAAAAAGATAATGCTGGTAACATTCATATTACTTGCAATTTTAACAGTCAGTGCAGTCGGTGCATCTGAAGATGTAACAGTTGACGGTGAACTGGCAGTAACTGATGTTGAAGAAAATCCTATTGAGGAATCTACTGATGATGTAGTTGTTAATATTCAATCAACTGAAGTAGAAGATTTTTATATTGATTATGAGGAACAAATACCGATAGAAAATGATTATAATATTGTTACTGTTAATAGTTATGATGATGTGGATGGTAATGTAACAGTTTCCGTTGACAATAGCAATGTTTACAACGAGAAATTTAATTGGTATACCTCTCTTGATTTGAACGATTTAAAAATAACTGCTCCGGGAGAGTATAATATTCTTGTTAATTTCGTTCCGGTCGCAGGCAGTTCATTGACTCTTGCTAATTATAAATTGTTTGTCACTGAAAAAGAGGAATATATTGGAATTAATGCAGAAATTTACTCTGATGTTGATATAAGTAGGCCTTATCATACTATTGTATACAATGATTATGATGATGAGTTGGAAGGCAATATTATTGTTTATATTAATAATGAAATATATTATAATGGCAAAATTTATGAGGATGATGACATTGAAGTAATGGATGTTACTAAAAAATTACCTGTAGGCACATATTTGGTTCAAGTAAAATATGATGATGGTGAAAAATTAACTTTAATCAAATCATCATTAACAAGATTTTATTATAATCTGGAAATTGATGAATATCCTGAATATTTATCAATAGGTTCAAATCATGTGTTTGAAGTTTCATTACCAGATGATGCTACAGGTTCATTATATGTACTTTTTAATGGTAATGAATTTAGTGTAAACTATAAAGATGGATATGGTAGTGTTACTATTCCAACACAAAATTTAGAATTAGGTAAAGAATATCAAATTAGTTTAGTATTGCGCAATGATCCTTTGTATTCAGAATCGCCGGTAATTTATGATGTAACTACTGTTCCAAGTATTTCTAGTCCGGATATAATGAGTGTGGGTGAAAATGAGATTATCACACTTGAATTGCCAAGTAAATATTCTGGTACTCTCAATTTATATAAAGCAAAAGAAGATGATTATGGCGACTATGTTAAAGATGGAAATCCAATTGCTAGTGCAAATGTAGTTAATGGTAAAGCAAGCATAAGAGTATCCCAATCAAATGAAGGCGACTATATATACATTATTGAATATGTATCTGGCAGTTATTCTTATTCAACATCTGTTTATTTTGAAGTATATAAAAACACTCCAGGTATTACAGCTGCTGTTCTACCGGCCACTGTTGAGGTTGGAAATTCTGTAACTGTCAAGCTTACAGGTCCAAAAGATTTAAATCAAGATTTTTACCTATCTGTGGATGGTGTAACACAGGATAAAGCTTTAAACTTTTTCAATCTTGGTGAAATTTCTCAGTCAATAAAATTCACAACACTTGGACAACACATCATAAAAGTTTGGGGATATGATCAATTCTACTCAAACACTTTTGATATAACAGTCAAACAAGCTTCTGCGCCTGCTAAAACACCTGCTAAAACACAGGCAAAAACCGTCGTATCCTTAACTCTCAAAACAGTTAAGGTTAAAAAATCCGCTAAAAAACTTGTACTTCAGGCAACTTTAAAAATCAACAAGAAAGCTAAAAAAGGCTTAAAAGTCATTTTCAAATTCAATGGTAAAAAATACACTGCAAAAACCAATAAAAAAGGTGTTGCAAAAGTTACCATCAAGAAAAAAGTTTTAAAGAAACTTAAAGTTGGCAAAAAAGTAAAATATCAGGTTTCATACGGTAAAAAAACAGTTAAAAAGACTGCAAAAGTTAAAAAATAAGGATTTAATTCCTTATTTTTCTTTTTTT
>NZ_JAFUHT010000017.1 GCF_017468685.1 Methanobrevibacter sp. | reverse complement strand
TAGCAGGAACCATGATGACATTCGATATGGTATATGGAGTCGGAAGGGGAGTAAAGAATTACTTAACAGCTAAAAATGCTGCAGGTGTGGTCGAAGCGGAGACTGTAGAAGCTATTGAGACTGCCAAAATATCTGAGATTGAAATGACAAGTGCTGTAGAAGCTAAGACTGTAGAAGCGGCTGAGATAGCTGAGTTAGAGACATCGGGAGCAGTAAAAGCACAGGCGGCTGAAGTAACTCAAATATCGGAATTTGAGGCTGCTAAAACAGCTAGAATTTCAGAAATGCAGGCAGCCAGCGTAGAAAACATAAGTGTAGAAGCAGGCGGTGAAATTGCAGAACTTGAAAGTGCTGAGGTTGGAACAGAACTTGGCGGAGTAAACAGAGGAAACAATAGACCTGCTTGGAGACAATCAGAGATAGATGCACGAATTGATTTTCCAGAATATCAAGAGCAGGTTTCCTTTATAAATGGAAAAGAAGTTCCATATGGCACAAAGGGGAGCGTTAGACCTGATTTTTATAAAGAAGGTTATAGTGTTGATATAAAAAATTATAATATTGAAACTCAAGCAGGTAGAAATAGTCTTGCTAAAAATATTGAAAAACAATACAATAAACGTATAGATAATTTGCCTGCAGGGACTAAACAGGCTGTTCAAATTGACATTAGAGGTCAGAATGTTAGTGATGAATTATTACAGTCATTATATAATGATATTATGCAACGGACGAATGATGGAATAACAATTTATTTTAAAATGAATTAATAGGAGGGCTGGTATGTCAGTAGGCTTTACAGTAAAATATTATTGGTATCAAGTAGGAACAGCTGATTTTTTACATTCCTTTTTTTCAACAATAGCATATAATTTAGAAGAGTGTAAATGGGGAAGTAAATATCCTGTTATTATGAAAGAATTATATAATGGAACATTAAAAAATGAGCATATTAATTTGGCTATTGAAGAAGTTGATTTGATTGTTCAGCAATTAAAAAAATTTTCTCCTGATCATGTGATTTGGGATATTGATGATTTATCTAAACGGCCGCCATGGGGAGATAATATAAGTTCAGACATAACCGACTTATCAAATTATTTTGTTACAAGTGATGGTGATGATTTGATTGTAATTTTAAAGCATGCATTGGAAAAGGGAATTGAAATAAAATCGGATGTAAATATAAAAAACATATAATGCTCAATACTTTTATACACTATTTTCATTACGTAAAAATGTCAAGGAGTTAAATTGTTAAGTGTGATAAAAAGTGATTAAGCTTATTGAATAAGCAGTGTATGTTGGTTACACTGCTTATTTTTAGTGATATTTGCCGACTATATTTTTAATGAAATTATATTTGTAAAATTATTTTTGTGTGTCATATGATTTTGGAGATGATGTGGAATGTGTCAATCAAATATTGTACAATATAAGCGATGTATTGACATTGGAAGCTCCGGACTCGGAAAATGTTTTCAATCAGGTGGACGACCTTATAACAAGGGAGAATGATTACCTAAACAGATTTCGTGAGCTTGATGAAGAAT
>NZ_JAFUHT010000016.1 GCF_017468685.1 Methanobrevibacter sp. | reverse complement strand
CATGTCATAAGAATCCTTATATTCTTTCATCACGGATTTTATTTCATCCAATTCAAGATGATCTGCAATTTTTTTATTTCGTTCAACCATGAATATTATTTTGTCAGTTATATGGTATAAACTTTTCGAGAAAAACTATATATATTCCTTAATAGAATTTTAAACATCAATAATTTAGTAAATAATGCATTAAGGGATTTAAATGAAATACAAAACGTTATTAACCATTTGTCTCATAGCCTGTGTTTTATTTACAATATCAAGTGTAAACGCTATTGATGAAAATGAAACAATAATTGCTAATGAAGACAACCAAGAAATAATACAAGAAACTAACGAAGACATTGTAACAACACCAACAGACGACGACATACTAAAAACAGATGATGGAACATTCACAGCACTGCAAAATAAAATTAATAGTGCATCATCAGGTTCAACTATCACTTTAGAAAATGATTATACATATGATGATGGATTCGATACAAACGGAATAAAAATTTCTAGAAGCATAATCATTGATGGAAACGGACATACATTAAATGGATTATCTAAATCAAGAATTTTTAAAATTAGTGGCGGAAATATTGCTATTAAAAATGTAAATTTTGTAAATGGATATATATCCGATAATGGAGGAGCAGTATACTCAATAGCTAATGGAATAGACTTTACCAACTGTAATTTTAATAATAATTATGCAGATTATGGTGCTGCATTATATATAGATTATAAATTAACTCGTACTGATACATCTGGACCATTCACCAAAGAAGGTGGTGCATATACAACTATAACAAATTGTAAATTTACTAACAATAAAGTTCGTATTCAAGGTGCTGCTATATTCTGGGGTGGAGACAATGGTAAATTAGACTCCTGTACATTTGAGAATAATGCTGGAGATAGCAATGCGGTTTATTGGACAGGTGAATATGGAACTATAAATAACTGTCAATCCATTACACAAAACAGTAATGAAGGCAAAATCTATGTTTATAAAGACAACACTGTTGTAAACGGATTTAAGGTTACTGTAAAATCTAATTCACAATCATCAACTAGTACTTCTAAAACTGTTAAAAAACTTACTCCTAAATTAACTGCTAAAGCAGCTACTTTTAAAGTTAAAACAAAAACCAAAAAATACAGTGTAATTTTAAAAACCAATAAAAACAAAGCAATGAAAAAAGTAAAACTTTACCTCAAAGTGAACGGAAAAACATTCACAGCAAAAACAAACAGCAAAGGAAAAGCAATATTCAAAATAACAAACTTAAAAAAGAAAAAAACATTCAAAGCAATAGTAACATACAAAGGAAACACAAATTACAAAAAAGTAAGCAAAACAATTAAAATCAAATGTAAGTAGATGATTATCTCATCTACACCAATTCTTTTTTTAACTAACATTAACGACAACCATTAGCTATTGGAAAACTGCTTTTTAAAACTCGTGCATATATATCGGGGTTTAATATACAAATTGAAATCCGGAAACCCTTCCGTTAATGTTAATGTCGATTAATTAAATCGATGACTATTGTTAATGTGATGCAGAATATGTTATCAAAAGCATAAAATATTCATTCTAGTAAGACAATTATGTTTCCAATAATATATCTTCTCATTTAATTGTTGCATATAACAACATTTTTATATTTCAATTTATAAATTTTAAAATAAGTGATTATTATGAATGATGTAGTCTTATTAACCGGAGCGGGTCAAATAGGCATGGCAATCGCAAGAAGAATCGGACATGGTAAAAAAATCATAATTGGTGATAAAAACATTCAAAATGCTAAAAACATTGCAAAAATAATGACTGAAGCAGGTTTTGATGTTGAAACTAATGAATGTGACATTTCATCAAGAGAATCAATCAAAAACTTAATAGATTTTGCACAGGAATTTGGTGAAATAACATACTTCATCAATGCGGCAGGTGTTTCTCCGTCACAGGCACCGATTGAAGTCATTTTAAAAGTGGATTTATACGGAACTGCAGTGTTGCTGGAAGAAGTTGGAAAAGTAATAAAAGAAGGTGGAGTTGCAGTCACAATATCCTCTCAGTCAGGCCACAGGATGAAACAGTTAGGTGCAAAAATTGATGAGGAACTTGCTACAACACCAACTGAAGAATTGCTTGACCTGGAAGTTCTTCAACCTGAAAACATTGATGACACTTTGCATGCTTACCAGCTGGCCAAAAGATGCAATGTAAAAAGAGTAATGTATGAGGCATGCAAGTGGGGTGAAAAAGGAGCAAGAATCAATTCAATATCTCCGGGAATTATTGTAACTCCATTGGCAATTGATGAGTTTAACGGTCCAAGAGGTGATTTTTATAAAAATATGTTTGCAAACTGTCCGTCTGGAAGGCCTGGAACAGCAGATGAAGTTGCAAATGTTGCAGAATTATTAATGTCTGATAAGGGAGCATTCATCACTGGAAGTGACATTCTAACAGATGGGGGAGCAACAGCTTCTTATTTCTATGGAAAATTAAGATCCGAATAGGAAATTATAATATCTGATAAAGCAAAGTGTTATTATGAAAGATTTGTTTGATAATTTCACAAGAATTGAAAAAAATGACCCTGAATTTCATGAAATATTTAAAAACTTCGCTTATGATGAAGTGTTTGAATATTCCTCATTAACACAAAAGGAATCCGTTCTGGTAACTTTGGCCAGTCTGATTGCCTGTCAGTCACCGAAGGCATTCAAAAAGATTCTTCTCTCAGCGGTCAACAAATATGTCACACCGGAAGAGGTAAAGGAACTTCTTTACCAGTCAGTGCCTTATGTTGGCTTTGGCCGTGCACATAATTTCTTCGGAGTTGTACTCAAAGTATTTGACAAAAAAGGAATTGAATTGCCGTTGCCTGAGAGATCCAACACCAATAAAGAAAACCGATACGAAAAAGGCCGTGAAATCCAGGAATCCTATTTCGGCTCTGAAATGATTCAGATGATGAATGAAAACACTCCAGTGGGCCAAAAGCATTTCAACACATTTCTGGAAGGCTATTGCTTCGGTGATTTCTACACCCGTGATGGATTAAACGACCAGCAAAGGGAACTGATTACATTCGTGTTCATTGCAACATTAGGAGGTTGCGAAAACCAGCTAAGAGGTCATGCTCAAGGAAACCTGAGTGTTGGAAACAGCAAAGAAAAGCTAATCTCAGCAATTACTGTAATTCTGCCTTATATTGGTTTTCCAAGAAGTCTTAATGCATTGAGCATAGTGAATGAACTGTAACCATAAATATATATTCTAGTTTAATCATGTTTACACTACTGAGGTGTTAACATGATATACAAATGCACTGTCTGTGGCCATATTCACAATGAGGAATCAACAGGAACACTATTGAAGAATCTTGATAAATGTCCTATTTGCGGTCAGGCAATATCAAACTTTGTGAAATTGGAAAATTCACAATCCAGTGAAAGCTCCGATTTAAAAGACTCTGATTTGTCCTATGACAAGCAATACGCTAAAAGTGATAGAAACATTAGGCAAATGGACACCATTCACCAGATGGCAATCACTGGCGAGTCAATAGTATCTGCAATGTACACTGACTTGCCGATGCCCAATTGGGATGAAATTCTGATACTGGGAAACCAATTAAACCCGCAACCACTGGAAGCTGATGTTGAAGTCAATACTAAGACTGTTATCGGCAAAAATGCCAGAAAACCATTAACCATAGAAACACCAATCTACATCACTCACATGTCATTTGGAGCATTGTCCTATAATGCAAAAGTTGCTCTGGCAAAAGGAAGTGCGGCGGTAATGACTGCCCAGGGAAGCGGTGAGGGCGGAATACTTCCAGAGGAGATGCAAAACGCTTATAAGTATATTTTTGAATATGTTCCAAACAAGTATTCAGTAACTAAGGATAATCTGAAAAATGCCGATGCAATAGAGGTTAAAATAGGCCAATCCACCAAGCCAGGTCTTGGAGGTCAGCTTCAAGCAGAAAAGGTAACCTCACAAATCGCACAAATTAGAGGAAAGCCAATCGGTGAGGATATTCACTCTCCTTCAATAATACCGAATGTCTCCACAAAAGAGGATTTGAAAGAATTGGTTGATGATTTAAGAATTCGTTCTCGAGGACGTCCAATCGGCTTGAAGTTTGCTGCCGGAAGAGTTGAAGCTGATTTGGATTATGTATTGTATGCCGAGCCGGATTTCATCACTATTGACGGAAGAGGGGGATCAACTGGTGCAAGTCCAAAATTAGTCAGGGATTCCACATCAGTTCCCACAATATATGCTCTTTCTAGAGCGAGAAAATATCTGGATGAACATGAAAGCGACATTGACCTAACCATTACTGGAGGTCTTAGAGTTTCGTCTGATTTTGCAAAGGCATTGGCTATGGGTGCAAATGCGATTGCAATCGGAACTGCAGCAATGATTGCTTTAGCATGTCAGCAGTATAAAATCTGTGACACTGGGGACTGTCCGATGGGTGTTGCAACTCATGATGAGGAGTTGACTAAAAGATTAAAAATAGAAACTGCTTCAAAAAGGGTTGAAAATTTACTTAAAGTTTCAACAGAAGAGCTTAAAACTTTTGCAAGAATCACAGGTCATGGTGATGTTCATGATTTAAATGTTGGTGATTTGGCTACAATTAACTCTGAAATATCTGATTATACGGGTATTGGGCATGTGTAATATTAAGGTTAGTGTATAACCTTAATATTTGAATTCATAGGACTCTTCAATAGCCATCATGTTTCTGATTTCTGCTGTTGCATTGTCAAGGTAGAATACTCCCATTTCCCAGCCATTTGCTTCGTAAGCTTCTTTAATGTCCGGCATGAGTTCATATGCTTTTTCAACTACTGCATCATTTTTTTCTAGAATTGCTTCACCGTAGTATCTGAGGAAGTGTTCTCCATCCCATGCTGCAATTTCAGTATTTGGATTTGCTTCCAGTTGTTTGTATACTGCTTTGAAGGTTCCTACTCCAAAATAGATTTTGTCTTCAAATAATAAGTGGAATCCTAATGGTCTTACTTTTGGTTTGTCGCCATCTACTGTTGCAAGGTAGAATGTTTCTGCTTTGTTTAAAATTTCATTAACTTTTTCGATATTTGACATATTAATACCTCTGAGTTTTTATATAATGATTGTTATATTTAAATGTTTTATATAATTTTTGAAGGTTTTTAATTCGATGTGAAAGGGTTAATATCGATATGTAAATATTTATATATCATTTGTTATAGATAATAATATACTAATCAGATATTTAATTCATATTAAAGGTAGGTAAACAAAAGAAAAAATTTTATGATACTGAATAAAATAATATTCATTTAAAGTTATTTTCTTTTAAGATGTTTTGATGATACTAATAAATTAGTTCGCACCTAAAATACTATATTTTTAACCTTTCTTTAATAATCTGGTTTCATATCTGATAGTAATATTTAGTTTATCGAGGAAATAACTATGAAATCTAATAAAGTTGCAATTATCGCTATTATAGCTATTATCATAGCAGTTGTAAGTGTAGGTTCAGTTTCCGCAGGTTTATTTGATTTTTTAGGCGGAAATGCTGCTGACACTAGCTTAGATGGTCAAGAAGTTAATTTGGCTGCTGCAGCTAGTTTAAAAAACGTTTTTGATGACAAATTAATTCCAATGTTTGAAGAACAATATCCTGGTGTAAAAGTAACTCCAACTTACGCTTCAAGTGGAGACTTACAAACCCAAATTGAAAATGGTTTAGAAACAGATGTATTCATGTCTGCTGCTAACAAACAGATGGATGCTTTAATTGAAGAAGGCATCATTGACAATGATACCAATCTCCAATTCTTAGAAAACAAAGTTGTTTTAATCGTACCTGCTGATTCTGATTCCAACATCTCATCCTTTGAAGATTTAAAAGATGTTGAAGGAAACATTGCTATCGGAGACCCAGAATCCGTACCTGCAGGTCAATACGCTCAAGAAGTATTAAACAATACCGGTATCTGGAGTGATGTGGAATCCAAATTATCATTAGGTAAAGACGTAACTGAAGTATTAAACCAAGTAGCTCAAGGATCTGCTGAATGTGGTATTGTATACTCCACCGATGCTAAATCCACTGATGACGTTAAAGTTATCTGTGAAGCTCCTGAAGATGCTTTAGACACTCCTGTTATCTATCCTGTAGCTGCAGTTAAAGATACCAATGATACTGATGCTACCCAAGCATTCATGGATTTCTTACAAACCAAAGAAGCTAAAGACATTTTCGTTGAATACGGATTTACCCTTCATGAATAGATTTTCTATTCATGATTTCTTTTTTTTTAAATAAATTTTAATACCATATTGTTCAAATGAATAATTAGTAATATTTTATGGAGATAATGACATGGCTGTAGATTGGTCCCCAGTATTCATTTCAATGAAAACTGCAAGCTTGTCAATTTTTATAACATTCTTTGTAGGTTTGATTGTAGCATGGGGAATCGTAAAGATGAAAAACGATTCAATAAAAATCGTACTTGACGGCATATTCACATTGCCGATAGTACTGCCACCTACAGTGGTGGGATTCTTTTTATTGTATGTTTTCGGTATCAGAGGACCAATCGGTAAGTTTTTTATAGAATTTTTCGCTGTAAAAATAGCATTTTCATGGACTGCAACAGTAATTGCAGCAGTCGTTATGTCATTTCCTTTAATGTACCGTTCCGCTCGAGGAGCATTCGAACAGGTTGACTCTAACTTATTGGATGCCGGCCGTACACTAGGAATGTCTGAGTGGAAAATATTCTGGAAAATATTGTTTGCAAACGCATTGCCCGGAATCATCAGCGGAGGAATACTGGCCTTTGCCCGTGGTTTAGGAGAATTCGGTGCAACCGCAATGCTTGCAGGAAATATTGCCGGACAAACCAGGACACTCCCAATGGCAGTATACTCAGAGGTAGCTGCAGGTAACATGGGAAGTGCCTTTGATTATGTAATAGTTATTGTAATAATTTCATTTATAGCAATTTTCATCATGGATTTTGTTTCAATACGAAAAGAAAAGCAGTGGAAATAATGTTTATCGCAATAGAGGCAGATTATGAGTAAATTATTAAAAGTAAATATCCAAAAGAAACTAAAAGAATTCGACTTAGATGTTAGCTTTGAGTTGAAAAAAGGACGTTTAGGTATTCTTGGACCTTCTGGTTGCGGTAAAAGCATGACATTAAAATCAATTGCAGGTATTGTAAATCCTGATAAGGGAATTGTGACCTTAAAAACCAATGAAGAAACTACTTATTTTGATTCAGACAATAAAATCAATTTAAAACCCCAAAAAAGAAATGTAGGTTATCTCTTTCAAAACTATGCACTCTTTCCCAACATGACTGTTGAAGAAAACGTTGCATGCGGACTTTCTAATGATGATGATGAAAAAATAGTATCCGAGATGATTAAGCGTTTTCATTTGGAAGGATTGGAAAAAAGATATCCTCGCCAACTCTCCGGAGGCCAGCAGCAAAGAGTGGCTCTTGCCCGCATAATGGCATATGGGCCTGATGTAATACTATTGGATGAGCCTTTCAGTGCAATGGATACCTATCTAAAGGAACAGTTGCGTATTGAACTTGTAAATTCACTAAAGGATTTTGACGGATTTTCAATCATGGTTACTCACAATCGTGATGAGGCATTCCAGTTCTGTGATGAGCTGATAATTCTTGATGAAGGCAAAATCATAGCTAAAGGAGATACTCATGAAATATTTGAAAATCCAAGAAAAGTGCAGGTTGCAAGACTTACAGGCTGTAAAAACATTTCAAAAATAGAAATAATAGATGATTATCATGTTAAATCCCTTGACTGGGGTGTTACATTTGAAGTATCTCAAAAACTTTCACCAAACATTACTCACATGGGAATAAGGGCACACGATTTTGCCCCTGCAAATAAAGAGGATATCAATGTGATGGACACTACTGATGCAACAAAGCTTGAAATGCCATTTGAATGGGAAATAACATTAGCGAATGGTTTATGGTGGAAAGCAGATAAAAAGATTCATGAACATGATTTTATAATTCCCGAATATCTGAAAGTAGATCCAAAAAATATAATACTGCTTGAAGAGTAATTGTATAGTTTTGTAAAATTGCTTTCAAATATAAGAAAACTTATTTAAATAATAAAAATAAATATTATTTTGAGTAATATTATTCAAATAAACTTTTATAAAAGATTATATTAAAATGGATAAATCTATTAATTTTTTAGAGTAATTAAAGGTAAAATTGTACTTGAAATAATTGAAAAGCCATTTAATATTCTTTTAGATGTTTGAGTAATAATTAAATATAAAAGGATGTGTTAATTATGGCTAAACCGATAGGTGAAACTCCCACTTTGTATGGTGAAGATGCCCTTAGGATACTTAGAAAAATGAATGAACCTCCAACTGAAGAAGAGATTGAATTTGCTAAAAAAATTAGATCTCAACGAAATGTTCCATTTTAAGTATTTAATAGTGATTTGGATTTAAAAATCCAAATCTAAATCTTTTAAATCATAATAAAGATAAAATGTTCTTGTGGGGTCTTTTTTCTTAATTATTTCTATTTTATTAAGATTTTTCTCATCTTTTTTTAGATTTTTAAATTTGTTGTTTGTAACGTAAAAGTTGTATGCTGTTGCATATCCTTCAACTACAACAAATCTTAATCCAACATTTTTCTCAGCAATCTCTTGGAGATTGTATAATATGTTTCTTAAAATCTGTGACCCGAGACCATGTTTAGTATATTTTTTATCAATTGCAAATCTTCCAATCTTAATTGCAGGAATGGGATTATTTTCTGAGACATTTAATTTTCCTTTAATTTTTTCTTTTTCAACTTCGTCCCGTAATAATTTCAATTTCATTGAATCTGTTAACAAAGATACAAAACCGATTATTTCTCCTTCGCATGTTATTAATTTCGTAAGATTCAATTTTTCATTTTGTTGTTTTAGTGCATCATTTTTCAGAAAATCATTCAAATCTTCAGAGTCGCATTCAAACATTGTTAAATCATGTTCTTCTGTAAGAGTTTCAAATTTATAATTATTTTTAATATATTCAATTTTCATAATAAGACATTATTCATCTTATTATTTAAAATTAAGCTTTATTAGGTTTCAATATTGATTTTAACTGGTTAATTTACATTTTTGATGCAATTTTTCAGGCACTGTGAATTTATTAGTATTTAAAGCAATCCTCTTGATGATTGTCAATCACACCAATTGACTCCAGATATGAATAAATTATTGTCGGACCGACAAATTTCATTCCGCGCTTTTTCAAATCTTTAGAAATTTCCTTGGACAATTCTGATTCGGTTAAATATTCGGCTTTTATAATTTCACCATCAGTAAAACCCCAAATATACTTGTCAAAACTTCCAAATTCTTCCTGAATTTCAATGAATACCTGTGCATTGTTGATTGCAGAAGCAATCTTTCCTTTATGGCGAATTATTCCTTCATTCAAGCGAAGTTCCTCAACTTTCGCATCATCATAACTGGCCACTTTTTCAACATCAAAGTCATCAAAAGCCTTTTTGAAGTTTTCACGCTTTTTAAGGATTGTAATCCATGACAATCCTGCCTGAAATGATTCCAAAATAAGCATTTCAAACAGTTCTCTGTCATCATGGGTTGGATTTCCCCATTCCTCATCATGATATCTGATATAAATTTCTTCAGGTCCTGCCCATGAGCATCGTTTTTTGTTCATAAAAATACTTATTATTAACTTAATTTAAATATATTTTTAATGAAAATTTCACCCAAGCGTATTTTATATTTAGATGAGGTAAGATCCTTGGCTATTATTCTGGTAGTTTTAGGACATTTAATAAGGTCATTTTCACATGATTTTGTAAGCTGGCAGATTTGCTCCGCAGTGTTTTCCTTCACCCGTATTGGTGTTCCATTATTTTTCACTGTAAGTGGAGCATTGCTTTTAACAAGAAAGCATGATGTCAAACTGTTTTTGGAAAAGAGATTCAAGCGTGTTTTTCTACCCTTTGCATTTTGGATTATAGTTTATCTAATTTTAGGTGTCCTGATATGGCATTATCAGCCTACACTGCAGTATGTTTATGAACTTACATTTGGAGCGCATGCCTTATCAGAACTCTTCTGGTTCATATGGTCATTGATGGGTGTTTATTTATTGATTCCTGTTTTAAGCAGTTTCATCCGTGAATATGAGGATTTCGGTTCTAAATATTTAATCATAATCACAGTCATATTGGCATTGCTTTGCTCTATAGGCTTTTTCGACGACCAGCACATCAAGCATGATTTCAGAGTAATATTCAATTTCTTCCCGGTTTTAGGATACTTCATACTGGGTTCATTTATCCACAATCACGAATTCAAGTATTCCAAAAACAAGATGTTTCTTTTAGGAATAGTATTGTTCATAATCGGTATCATAGGCCACTTCTTAAAGATTTACTATAAAGGATTGGGCGGTACTGCTTTGGCTCCGGTTGACTTGTTTGACCTTGTTGTTGTAATGGAAACTGTTGGAGTGTTCATGGCATTCAAGTATGCGGACGTTAAAATGATTTCTGATAAACTGAAACCAATTAAAGAGCAACGTCTTGGTGAAATTATTGTAACATTCAGTTCATGCAGTTTCGGAATCTATTTCTCACATTACATTCTCATGCTCTACCTGCACAGATTTGGATTCATGCCTGGTGGGGTTATAAAAACATTTTCATATACTTCCCATTGGAGGCTGTAATTATCATTGGAAGCTGTTGGGCTTTAATTTATGCAATGAGCAAGGTTCCAATCTTAAAAATTGGAAGTGGTGTTAAATAATGCAGAAACTTCCATTAAAAATGAAAATGATCATGTTCACGTTCATGATAGTGTTCATGGTCATATATTCAGTATTGTTTGGAAGTAAAAATGCTGCTATTGGCATCATGATAGCAATGGCAGGAATGATGAATTTGGGCAATGATATGTCATTCAAGCCTAAAGTTTCATTCATCAAATTGACAGTAATGCTTCTGATTTTAGGTATTGCTTCGTTTTTAAACAATCCTATAAGTATTTTAGGTTGCATATTAACATTTTTAGTGGTATTTGGAGCTACATTCACATCATACCATCTATTTTCCACAAGCGTCTACATACCATATCTGATGTGCTATTTCATGATGATGTGCATTCCTATATCTGCTGAGGAGCTGCCGATGAGATTAATATCCCTTATTTTCGGTGCTGCATTTATTGTTGGAATAAATCTTTTAATCAATAAGAAAAAGGGTCATAAGCTTACAAAAGCAACATTGGACAGTCTGATTTTGGAACTGAACAATGCAATCGATTCAAAACAAAACAATGAGAAAATCTCCAAAGAAAGTTTTAAGGCAGTTAACGGATTTTATTTAAGCATGTTTTCCCATTTCGAATACAAGTATTTCCCAACACCTGCTCAGGAAGCAGTGCTAAACGTTATTAAGGCATTCCAATATATCGGATGGGTCATAGCAGATTCCGATTTAACAGATGATGAGTTAAACTACACTAAAAGCATACTCAACAACCTTGAAAGTATTGAGGTTTCAGAAATATTTAAGGGAATTGATGTGAAGACAAAGGAAATGAATCTGATTCTTTTAAATCTTGAAATAATCGTAAATGAAATTAAAAAATGGGATTCATTAAATGACGGAATAATTCCTGATAAGAAATTAATCCGGGAGTCAATAAAACCAATTTTAAAAAGGGAATTTTCATTCAGATCCGCAAAATTCACATTTGCATTCAAAATGGCACTGGTTTTAACATTATGGGAAGTGCTGACATTGGCATTCAATTTACCTTACACCAAATGGCTATACTTCGCTTCCATTCCTATGATGCTTCCATATGTAAATGATGCAGCATATAATGCAAAATCCCGAGTCACCGGTACAATAGTAGGTGTGTTCATTTTCGCTTTAATCATAATATTAATGCATTATATTCCATTATCCCAGAATATCTTGATGATGCTTATTATGGTAATTTCAATATTCGGAATGGTTTATGAACTTGAAGATACATTAAAAATGACAATCTTTTCAACATTAATGAGTGTAATGACCTCATTGATGTACATTACACTGCCTGAGGCATTAACATTAAAAATAATATGGGTAATTGTTGCAGTAATTGTTGTATCTGCAATCAATTTCGGATTCCTGCCATACTCCGTTGAAAAAGAAACAAAAAACAATCTAAAAGCATTACTCAAATTAAATGAAAGCTCAATCGGGTTGATTAGGGCAAAATGTATGAATAAGAAGATTCCAAATAAGACAACCTTATTGATTGTAAGCAATTTAATTCGTGAAAATATTGAAGTCACTGATGAAAACCGTGAAATCTATTGGATTCAAATGCAAATAACAGACATCTCTAATTTCATTTTAAATTATCTTGATGTTCATGACTTTTCAGGGCAAGCCAAAGACAATCTCATTAGAATCATAGAACATGAAAATGCTTGTGAAGATTATAATGACATATATGAAAAAATCATGTTCTATTCAACAGAGTATGTTGTAAACATTTTAGACCGTGAAAAGGAATTATTTGAGGATATCTAAAGAAGTTCCTAGAATATTTCTGATTTTAATTAGTCTAGCTATAATAATTTATTTAATTTATTAAGTACAATATATTAATAAGTAATTTTGAAACTAAATTTTGAGGAGAATTTTACGATGACAGAATTGGGCATGGGGATGATGAGACTCCCGTTAATAGATGAAAATGACCAGACAAGCATTGACATTGAACAGGTAAATGAGATGGTGGACACTTATATGGATGCAGGATTCAACTATTTTGACACTGCATACATTTACCATGAAGGCGTAGGCGAACAGGCATTTAAAAAGGCAGTTGTTGAAAGATATCCTCGTGAATCATATAAAATAGCAACAAAACTGCCGTTATTCATCATCACTGAAGAATCACAGCTGGAACCAATATTTGCAGAACAGCTTAACAATTGCGGTGTGGACTACTTTGACTATTATATGCTTCACAATGTAAGTGGATTCACTGAAACCGCATGGAAAAATGTGGATTTATTCTCCTTTATTGAAAAAAAACAAAAAGAAGGCAAAATCAAACATATCGGTTTGTCCACTCATGGAAATGCTGAATTTTTAGAGGAATTATTAGTTGAGCATCCAAAAATTGAATTCGTGTTGCTTCAAATCAATTATCTTGACTGGGATGATGAAGGAATCGAATCAAGAAAATGTCTTGAAGTTGCAAGAAAATACAATAAGGAAGTAATGGTCATGGAACCTTATAAAGGCGGATTTTTGGCTGATGTTCCGGATGAAGCTGAAAAAATCATGAAAGAATGCCATCCGGACAAGTCAGTGGTTTCATGGGCAATGAGATTTGTAGCAACAATGGAGGATGTTAATGTTGTCCTAACTGGTGCAAGCACATTAGAACAGCTTGAAAGCAATATCTATGAGTTTAAAAATGCAGAACCATTGAATGATGAGGAATTTAAAATCCTAAAAGAGGTTTCAGAAATTATTAACAGTAACATTACTGTTGACTGTACAAAATGCAGATACTGTGTTGATTCATGTCCTGAAGAAATTGACATCGCAAAGATATTTGATTTATACAATAAGCACAAGATTTTAGGTAGTGATGACTGGTCACAGCCTGGAAATGCTTATCTGAACTATTCCAAATTGGATGGTGTCGGAATTGCTTCAGACTGTATTGAATGTGAGTCATGCATTGAGGAATGTCCTCAGCAAATCAATATTCCTGAAGTTTTAAAAGATGTTGCTGAAACTTTTGAAACCGAAGGTTATGGTTTCACAGATTAAGTTAGCTTTAATAATAATTAAAAATATAATTATAAATAGTTAATTTATATGAGGATTAATTATGATACCAGGTATGAATAAAAAGCAAATGAAACAGATGGAAAGACAAATGAAAAAAATGGGTATGAAAATGGAAGAGCTCGAAGGAGTTCAGGAAGTCATAATCCGTTTTGAAGATAAAGAATTAATCATTGATAATCCTAGTGTAAGCTTAATGAATGTAATGGGTCAGGAAACCTATCAGGTTGACGGTAAAGCTCGTGAAGTGGAACTTGAATATGAAATCGAAATTCCTGATGAAGATGTAGAAATGGTAGCTAACAGTGCTGGTGTTAGTGAAAATGATGCAAGAGCAGCCCTTGAAGAATGCAAAGGAGACCTTGCAGAAGCTATAATGAAATTAAATCAATAGATAATATGACTTTAATTGCACATATATCAGACTTGCATGTATCAAATTCCACATTTGATGAAGAAGTTTTCATGAATGCTGTGGCTGAAATCAATAATCTGGATCCGGATATGGTAATCTTGACTGGAGACATTACCGAAAGCGGTTATTATGTTGAATTCCAACAGGCTACTAAATATCTGGAGATGTTTGATGCTCCATTGTTTGCAGTTCCTGGAAATCATGATGCTCGCAATCTTGGTTATCAGACCTTTGAAGAGTTGATTGGTGAGAAAAGCTGGAAATTGACAATGGATGGAAAATTCACAGTAATGGGAATCGACAGTAGTTCTCCTGATGAGGACAAGGGTCATGTCGGAACACCACAACACATGTGGCTGGAACATCAGTTGGATGAATGTGTAATTAATGAACATTTCACAATTGTAGCTCTTCACCATCACGTTGTACCTATTCCTCAAACAGGTCGTGAACGCAACGTTTTATCAGATGCAGGAGATATTTTAAAGACTCTAACAACTCATGAGGTGGATTTGGTCTTGTCTGGACATAAGCATGTTCCAAATATCTGGAAAATTAATGATACTTTAATAGTCAATGCAGGCTCTTTGTCCTCCAATAAGCTTAGAGGTAAGAACAAAAACTCATATAACGTTTATAATATAACTGATAGTGAAATAGAAATCTTTTTAAACGAAGTTGGTGGTGAAAGATTTTTATTTGGAAAATATCCTAGAAATTTAATATAAATTAACTTTAAATATTGAATTAGATAAATATAATAAACTGAATTAATTATTGTTTTAGGTGATATTATGAAAGTGGTCGTAGATGCTTCTAATGTGGCTCATCATGTAAAAAATGAAAATGGACAACCTATGATGTCAAATATCCTTGCTGCTGTTAAAGCATTAGAAGAAAGTGAAGATGAATTTGTAATTATTGCTGATGCATCACTTCGTCATGATATTGATGATAAAGATAAATTTATTAAATTGCTGGAAAGTGAAAATGTAGAGGAAGTTCCAGCAGGAAATGATGCCGATCATTTTATATTGGATATTGCAACTCGTGAAAAAGCAAAAATCTTATCAAATGACAAATTCAGAGATTATGCTGCTGAATTTAGAAACATATCTTCAATGAGAATACCCTTTATAATCGATAACGGCAGACTTACATTCGGAAAACCGAAAAAACCAAAAAAAGATAAGAACATCCTTCAACATATTTGTGATGAAATTATAAAAGAATTGAACTTTAAAAAATGGGAAATATATACTGGAAAAGAAGGATTAGAAATTTCCCCATTGAATATTGCTAAACAGGCAATTATTAGAATTGACAATGAAAATAATGCAGAATCAAAATTGGAGAATCTTTTTTCAAAAATACCAATGTTCAATAAGATTGTAGAAATGGTGGATGATGTGGAAATTGCCGCTCCATATGTGATTTTTGTATTGGTACATCCTAAAGATTATAAAATTGCTGTAAAAAATGCAGGTAACATCTCTGTTACTGTTGCAGATAGATTAGGTCTTGAGAAAAAACCTTTAATTGCAGTAAGAAATGATTTATTCACAAAACCTGGTAAATTTGAGTTAAATATTCTGCTTGCAGATGAAGTAACTGAAAATGCACCTTACAATGTTTTGGTACGCGTTAGTGAACATGATGAAGTGTTCATTAAAAGAAATTCCAGAAATATCGCAAGTACCATTGCCGGAAGACTCGGATCATGGAAATTCCCATTTGTATCTGTAAAACCGGACATGCTTTTAGAAAAGCCTGGTGAATTTGAAATTGAATTGGAAAAAGGAGGGGACTTAGATGGCTAATAGTTTAACTAAGTCATTTATTAAACTCACCACCAAACTCAATCCAATTGCAGTAGGAACAAAATTTTTTCCAACAAATTCTTTAGAAACAGAATATGTTGAATTGTTCAATTATACTCAAACAATTCTTTTTGAGCTTGAAAAAGCAGAAATTACTTCTGATTCAATATTAAGGAATCTTGTTCGTGATGTAGGTGCTGAAAACCTTCCAAATGATTACACTTTTCATGAATTAAAACCTGCAGAAAATAGAATTGAAGAATATGCATTGGTAAGTAATATTATCATGGGAAGTGACCGTTATTTTTATATTGAACTTCCGCATCCTTCCCGTTTAATCGATATCTTTGTTAAGATTATTGAAAGTGAAAAAGGAGAAATTGTGGAAAAAACAGCAACTGAACTTGTTGCAAGAATGTTAAGCAAAAATGATGCCATTCGTGTAGCTATTGAACTAATTGGAATTGGATTGTCTGAAGGAATTCAAGTAATCTCTGCTGTGGGAATGACTGGTGCAGCGTCAATAGAACGCGCTATCCATTACACTCAAAGTGTAGGAAGCTTTCCAGGTATTGCATTTACCAAATTAGGTGGAGAATATGCACTGGTATTTGATTCACCATTCCTGCTTAAGGAATCAAGGCCTGTTGATTTGGAAAATTACTTGTTCATTGATTTGATTGATTCAACAAAATTCATTAGTAAAAATGGAAGAAATCAGTTAGTCGATTTGATGACCGGAATTAAGAATTTCATCGAAACCGAATGTGACGGTGAACTTGAAGGTTATCGTGAAGGTGGGGATGATTTTATTGCGAGATTCCCTTCAAAAGATTTGGCAATACGTGCAGGACTTGATGCTGCTTGGTTTGCACTTGACAATGGTGCTAAAATCAGAGCAGGTATCGGAAGAAGTAGGCGTGAAGCTGGAGAGAGAGCTCAACTTGTTGATGATTTGGAATCAACTTCTCCATTGTCATTGGTAGTTTTTGAATTGGCTAACGGGTTATATGCGTATAATATTCCATCTGAGTTTACAAGAACTTTAATTAATCTGGTTGAAAATGAAAAGCCAAAACTGATTGGTGTTTTCGCATTTGTATTTATATTTGCTTATTTAATGTCCATTTTAGGACTTGGAATATTCAGTTTTATGGGAGTTATATTGGCATTGGCTTATGCTTTGATTGCTTAATAAATTAAAAAGAGAAAAATTATGAGACGAAATAAAGACGATAAAAGAGTTTTAAGATCAGGAAATGGTCGTCAAAATAATACTTCAAAAAGAAAAGTGCGAAGAAGAAGTAATAAAAATAATTTTAACAATCGTCCAGTAATGTCTAGAGGTCCAAAAAATCGTAGAAAAAACAAAAGGAAAACTAGCAAAGCAGTTATGTTAGTCATGATTGTCGCATTGGTTGCATTTGTAATCGGTGCGGGAATTGGAGTTTCATTAAGTTTTGACGATGGCAGTGATGACCAGCCTCAATTTGAAAATGTCACTAAGGAAATGACTACTGGATTAAACGATACTGAACCAATATATTTTGATAAAGAAGTTGATGATGTTGATTATAATGAAAATGAAACTTCACAATTGGATATTCAGTATACCTATACATATGATAATTAGCATTTTGTGATTTTTATGAATTTTATTAAGGAACTTGATGGAGGATTTTCTCAAATAGAAAATCTTAAGGTATCAGGTGCTCGTGAAGGTAAATTTGGCGTAAGCATTATTGTTTCACCAAACAGTACTGCTTCTGCAGTTTTCACTTCCAATAAAGTGGTTGCAGCACCTGTCAAATATACACAAAACATTCTTAAAAAAGGAATTGTTTCAGCTGTTTTTGTAAATAGTGGTAATGCTAACTGTTTTACAGGCAGGCAAGGTTTTAAAGATTGTGAGACATTAGTGGAATTGGTGTCTAAAGATTTAAAAATACCTAAGGATGAAATCGCCATTGCTTCAACTGGAGTCATTGGTCGTGAAATGCCTATTGACATTATCTCTAAAGTTGCATATGAATCATTATCTAAATTGGGTGATGGACCGGAAAATTCACTTGCAGCTGCAAAAGCAATCATGACAACCGACACTTTTCCAAAGGAATGTGCAGTTGAAGTAACTTTAACAAATGGAGATAAGGTAAAGATTGCAGGTATCACTAAAGGAAGCGGTATGATTGCTCCGAATATGGGTACAATGTTGTCTTTTATAGTTACTGATGCAGTAATTCCATCTTCAGAGATTAAAAAGGCATTAAAAACATCAGCTGATGTCAGTTTCAACATGATAGTTGTTGACGGTGATGAAAGTACCAATGACACTTGCTTGATGATGGCTAATGGTTCATCAGGCGTTGAAGTCGTCAATGATGGAAAACTTGATTCCAATTTCCAGCAAGCCCTGAATTATCTCTGCATTGATTTGGCTAAAAAGATGGCTCGTGACGGTGAGGGAGCAAGTAAATTCATTGAAGCTAACGTATATGGTGCTAAAAATCAAAATGATGCACGTTTAGCTGCAAAATCAATAATTTCTTCAAGCTTATTTAAATCCGCCGTATTTGGTGGAGATCCGAATTGGGGCAGAATTGTATCGGCTATCGGATATTCGGGTTGTGATTTAAATCCTGATATTGTAACAATATCAATTGCAGATGATGCTGATGATGTTGATTTGGTCAAAAATGGAGAAATTTTTGCATTTGAAGATACACCATATCTTGAAAGGGCTGAAAAGATTATGCAGTCAAAAAACATTACTGTCAATATTGATATGGATTTGGGTGATGGTGAAGCTACTGCATGGGGTTGTGATTTAACATATGATTATGTTAAAATCAATGCAGAATACACCACTTAAAGAAAAGCTTTAAATATCTTGAAAACAAATATTTTTTTGTTATAGATTTAATTCTAATTTTGTAATGATAAATTTTAAGGAGGGGAAAATATGGCAAAAGTTAAAGGAACTAACAGAAGAACCAGACAAAAAAGAAGTTATACTAAACCTGGTAGTAAAAGAGGAAGAGGAGTAAAACAAACCTGGAAAAAATAATCCTCTTATAACTTTTTTTT
>NZ_JAFUHT010000015.1 GCF_017468685.1 Methanobrevibacter sp. | reverse complement strand
GATCACGTGAAGCTGGAGTACAATGTATGATTGAAGGACCTGGACACATTCCAATTAATGAAATTCCAACAAACGTAATGATTCAAAAGAAAATGTGTTCAAACGCACCATTCTATATGCTTGGACCAATCGTATGTGACGTGGCACCAGGTTACGACCACATCGTATCTGCAATCGGAGCAGCATCATCTGCAAAAGCAGGAGCATACTTCAACTGTTACGTAACCCCAGCAGAACACTTAGCTCTTCCAGACCCAGATGATGTAAAAGAAGGAGTCATTGCAACCAAAATAGGTGCTTACGCTGGTGATTTAGCAACCGGTCAAATTGACGGTTCACAAGACCTTGCAATGGCAGAAGCTCGTAAAAGACTTGACTGGGAAGCACAATATGAATGTGCAATGTTCCCTGAAGCTGCACGTGCAAAAAGGGATCAAAGACCTCCTGAAGATGAAGACGCATGTACCATGTGCGGTAACTTCTGTGCAGTGAAAATCGTTAACGAATGGTTGGACAAATCCGATTCCGACCTAATAAAATAGATATATATTAATATCTATTTCCTTTTTCTTTTTTTTCGTAATTTATTAATTACATTTTTTACATATAATTAACCAACTTATTTTAGGAGGCTCATTATGAATTCTTCAGCTGAAACTTCAAAAGAGGAATTGATAGAAACTATTGATAACTTAACTGAAAAGAAAAATGAATTAATAGAAAAAGTTAGAAAACTTGAAGGAGAACAGTTAAAATCAAACGTTAGCAATCGCCAACTTGAAGGTAAAATCAAGGAACTTAAAGGTGAAATCAAATCATTCAAGAAAAATCCGCTAATCCTTGCAACAGTAACTGAAGTATTTGATGACAATCAAGTTGGAATTAAGGGAAATGTGGGGCATGAATTTTTAGTTAATTATCCCAAATCCATTAATACAGAATTTTTGGAGCCCGGTGCAAGAGTATCACTAAACCAAAATACTTTGACTGTCGTTAAAGTTTTCCCAAAAAAGAAAGATGAAAACATCACTGCAATGGAAGTTATAGACCGTCCAAACATTACTTATGACGATATAGGTGGGCTCAAATACCAAATCGTTGAGCTGAGAGAAACCGTTGAGCTTCCAATCAAACACCCGGAAATATTTGAGGAAATCGGTATCGACCCGCCTAAGGGAATCCTGTTATACGGACCTCCTGGAACAGGTAAAACATTACTTGCAAAGGCCGTTGCCAATGAGACAAATGCAAGATTCATCAAGCTTGTGGCATCAGAATTTGTCAACAAATATTTAGGTGAAGGTTCAAGATATGTTCGTGAAGTATTCGAACTGGCACGTGAAAAAACACCTGCAATCATCTTCATTGAAGAGATTGATGCAATCGGTACAAAAAGAATGGGTGACACATCAGGAGCCGACAGAGAAGTTCAAAGAACCTTGATGCAACTTTTAGCAGAACTTGATGGATTTGACCCTAGAGGAAATGTCGGCATCATTGGAGCAACAAACAGACCGGACATTTTAGATGATGCACTTTTAAGACCTGGAAGATTTGACAGAGCAATAGAAGTGCCGAATCCTTCAAAAGATGGTAGAAAGCATATTCTTGAAATCCACACTAAAAAAATGAAAATAGATGAAAACATCGATTTTGACAAAATCAGTGAAGTAACCGAAGGTTTCTCAGGAGCAGACCTGAAAGCAGTATGTACCGAAGCAGGAATGTTTGCAATAAGATCTGCAAGGAAAAAAGTTATTTCAAAAGATTTCATGGATGCGATAGATAAAATCATTGACCCTAAAAATATTAGTATAATATAATAGTTTTTTATATTACTACTTACAAAAATTAAGTTAGTATAAAACTTATTCTTATTATTATAATGGTGAATTTAGATGACACATTGGATTGAAAACATAGCAAATGAATTAAGTAAAATGGATGTGGAAGAACACATCATAGCAAGTGGAACTTCCATCTCAGGTTCAATACACATTGGAAACTCCTGTGACATATTTGTAGCTAACGGAATTGGAAAGAAATTAAGGGAAAAAGGAAAAAAAGCTAAAACAATATGGATTGCAGATGACCACGACCCACTAAGAAAAGTTCCATATCCATTACCTGAATCTTACGACAAATACCTAGGAATGCCATACTCAATGATTCCATGTCCTGACGGCTGTTGCGCTAACTTTGTAGAACACTTTGAAAAACCTTTACTTTCAGTGATGGACGATTACGGAATCGAGATGGAAACCAAATCCGGTTTTGAAATGTACAAATCCGGAGTTTATAACGATTACATCAGAACTTCCTTAGAAAAAGTTGAAGAGATAAAAGAAATCTTCAACCAATACAGAAGAGAACCTTTAGCTGACGACTGGTTGCCTTACAACCCGATTTGTGATGAATGTGGAAGAGTAAATACAACTTACGCTTACGATTACGATGGAGACATCATCAAATACAGATGTGAATGTGGCCACGAAGGAGAAATGGACATTAAAACCGGTAACGGTAAATTGACCTGGAGAGTGGAATGGGCTGCAAGATGGAAAATATTTGGAACAACATGCGAACCGTTCGGAAAAGACCATGCTGCAAGTGGAGGATCATATGATGTAAGTAGCGTAATATCTGAAAAAATATTCGACTACCCTGCACCATACCCAGTGCCATATGAATGGATTACCCTTGACGGTGAAGCAATGAGTAAATCCCATGGAGTATTCTTCGCTCCTGAAGAATGGTTGAAAATAGGTCCGGCAGAAAGTCTTCACTACTACCTGTTCAGATCAAAACCTATGAAAGCAAAAGACTTCTCACCTAAAATGCCTTTCTTAGACTTTATCGACCAATTCGATACAGTGGAAAAAGTATTCTATGATGAAGTTGAAGCACCATCTGAAAAAGAAGGCAGAAAATTCAAGGAAATCTATGAAATCGTGCAAATCAATGAAGGTAGTCCTTTGCCTTTCAGACCACCATTCAGATTCCTCGTCAACGCTTACCAAATTGCTGGGGACGATTTAGAAAAAATCTTCGACATTCTTAAAAGAAACTCACAATTGACCAAAAGCTTCAAGGATAAGGAATTCGGTGACTTGACCGAAACAGAACTGGCACAATACCGTGAAAGAGTTGACAATGTAATCTACTGGCTGGACACTTATGCGCCTAACTTTGTTAAATTCAAAGTTCAAGAGAAAAGTATTCCAAAATTACCATTAACTCCAGAACAAGACCAATTCTTAGCTGATTTAGCAACATTGATGGAAACCACTGAGTTTTCAGATGCTGCTGACTTGCATGATGCAATGTATGAAATCCTGGAAGCTCAGGAATTGAAACCACAAAAAGGATTCCAAGCTATCTATAAAATGATTCTCGGTCAAAAACAAGGCCCTAGAGCAGCTTCATTCTTATTAAGTTTGGATAAAGACTTTGTTGTTAAAAGATTAAGAAAAGAAGCTTAATCTTTTAAATTTTTCTTTTTTTAAATTAAACTTTTGAACTCTTTTTTCATCAGAAGCTCATCTACAAATTTATAGTCTAGTTTTTCAAATATTTCAATTAAAATATCTTCTTTTGAATCAAAACTAACAACAATGCTTTTGAATTCATAATCCATAGCTATTTTTTCAAGTTGTCTAATTAGTTTATATGATATTTTCTCACGGTCATCATAAGAATTTAAAAATAATGTGACAATCTCAGCAGAATCAGCATCATACACTTTAAAGCTGCTGCATCCTACAATTTTACCGAAGCTATTTAAAAGCAGAACCACTTGAGGCTCATCCACCCTACATCCAAATGAGTTGCAAAATTCAATGAATCTATCATCACGTTCATCTGTTACAATTATCTCCATTATTTTACCTCAGTACTATTACCCACTTTTTTAAGCTCGTCATCCCAAATTTCCGAATTATTACATGTAAATTTTAAAAATAAGTCCCTGCATCTCATATCATCCAATACAACAACTTCAACATCGTTGCATTGAAGAAAATTTTCAGCACCCATCAATGTCTTATTCTCACCAATGACAACACGTGATATGTTATATAATATTACAGCCCCCGAACACATTGGACAAGGGGACAATGTTGTATACAATGTGCATTTGCGATAATCCTCATAGTTTAGGCGCCCCGCATTTTCTATTGCATCCATTTCAGCATGTAAAACTACAGACTCGTTTTGAATTAATCTGTTATGTCCTCTAGAAATAATTTCATCATCTTTAACTAAGACCGCTCCAATCGGAATTCCGCCTTCAGCTAAAGATTTTTCAGCTTCTTTTAAAGCTTCATCCATAAAATAAGCATCAGAGTTCATGAAAAAATAAGGTTATAGATGAAATTAATCATCTATTTGAATCTATTAAATAATCCTTTATTGGATTCTTTTTCTAATTTTTCTTCAAGTTTAGCAACTTGTTTTCTTAAATCAGAAATAGTTTTTCCACTTTCATTTGAAAGTTTATCATAACTACTTTCTTTAACTTTGAGTTGAGTTCTAATTTCAGATATTTCACTTTTATATCCGTCAATTTCTTTTTTATTTTGTGCATCCACTTCCTCTTTGTAATTTCCAAATTCGATGATTTCAGATCTTAATTTGTCAATTTCATCAGAAAGGGATATATTTTCCTTTCTTGCTTCAGATAATTTATCTTTTAAATTACGGATTTCATTAGATAATTTGCTATTTTCTTTTGTAATAGCATCAACATCATTTTTAGAAAGTTTATCTTTAAGTTCTGATATTTTAGATTCTAACTCTTCTTTAATTGTTTCTACTTGAGATTCTAATTTATCAGCCCTTACTTTGTGAACAGCACCTTCAGCACCTAATTTTCCAATGTTGTTACTTAAATCTGCATTAATATCTAATTGATCTAAATATTTTCTTGTAGATTTATGAAGTGCATCAGTTAACTCGTTTTTAATTTCTTTTAATTCTGCATTTTCTTTTTTAAGTTTAGGAATTACTTTATTGGTTAAGTAGTTAAGTTCATTTGATTGATATGATAATTTTTTATCTTTTTCAGCTAATTTTGATTTCAAATCATCATTTTTAGAAGTTTCTTCTGGTTTTTCCTCAACTGGTTCTTCAACAGGTTCTCCGACAACTTCAACTACTGGTTCGTTTTGGATAGGTTCGTCAGAAACTTCTTCATCTGCCGGTGTTTCTTCAGGAACTTCCTCTACAATTTCTTCAACAGTTTCAGGAGCTTCTTCTACAGCAACTTCCTCAACAGGTGCTTCAACCACAGGTTCAGGAACTTTTTCTTCTACAACAGGTTCCTCAGCAACCTCTTTAACTACTTTTTCAGTTTTAGATTTGTTTCTGAGTTTATCTAAATCCAGTTTTACTTTTTGACCATACATAGCGTTTATTGGTTTATCATCAGACATTAAAATCACCATAATAGCAATATTAATTTAATAAAATTCAACTACGAGATACATTAATAAATTAAGATTTTGACATATTTAAGTATTATCTAAAAAATTTATTATACATGAAAACCTAAGTATAATATACTAAATTAATTTTGTAACTTTGGCGATTACCATGGATTATTTTGATAGATTAGAAAAAGAAACCAATCACCTATATGAAATAGCCAACAAGGCTAGGTCTAAAGGTTTGGATGTCGAAACCGAAACTGAAGTACCTCTTGCAAAGGATTTAGCAGAAAGAGTGGAAGGGCTTGTAGGTCCTGAAGGTGTGGCAAAAAGAATTAAAGAATTAGAAAAGGATATGGACAGGGAATCTGTTGCTTTTGAAATTGCCGCTGAAATTGCAGATGGTACATTCACATTAACCGGAGAGAAGGCCAATTGGAACGAAGAACAAAGATGCGACCAGGGCCTAAGAACTGCACTTGCGATTTTAACTGAAGGAGTAGTAGCAGCTCCATTGGAAGGTATTTCAGATGTTAAAATCAAACAAAACTTCGATGGAACAAAATATATTGGAGTATATTTTGCAGGTCCAATCAGAAGTGCAGGAGGTACTGCTGCTGCATTAGCTGTACTTTTGGGAGATAAAATCCGCCAGGCAATTAACATCGATGAATTCAAACCTATAGATGACGAAATCGAAAGATACGTGGAAGAAGTTGAGCTATACGAGTCAGAAGTTACAAACCTGCAATACTCACCAACACCAGAAGAAGTGAGATTTGCTGCCAATCATATCCCCGTTGAAGTTTCAGGTGAACAAACCGACCAGGTTGAAGTGTCCCACAGAGATTTGGAACGTGTTGAAACAAACAACATTCGTGGTGGAGCATTGCTTGCGATGGTTGAGGGAGTTATCCAAAAATCCAAAAAGATTAAAAAAATCGCAAATAAGTTAGGTCTTGACTGGGATTGGCTTGAAGAATACTCCAAGCCTAAAAAAACTGATTCTTCAGATGATGGAGGAGACTCAGATGTCGTTAGTGAACCTAAATATATTCAGGATATTATTGGTGGAAGGCCTATTTTAGGTTATCCTTCAGAAAAGGGTGCTTTTAGGCTCAGATATGGAAGGTCCAGAAACACCGGTCTTGCTACCATGGGAGTTCATCCTGCCACAATGGCACTGCTTGAATTTTTGGCTGTTGGAACACAGCTTAAAATCGAATACCCTGGAAAGGGAAACTGTGTTGTTCCAGTTGATTCTATTGAAGGACCAACAGTTAAGCTTAGAAATGGTGATGTTTTAATCCTAAATTCAGTTAAAAAGGCACGTGAAGTTAAAAAGGATGTTGTTGAAATTCTCTTTTTGGGAGATATGCTTGTTGCATTCGGTGAATTTTTAAGAAACAACCAACCGTTATATCCATCAGGATGGGTAGAAGAATGGTGGATTCAGTTATTAATGAGAAGCGATAATTTCGACAAGGAATCTAATGATTTAGACTTGCATAAATTAGAATATGATTATATTTCATCTATTGAAGCATTCCAGTTATCCAAAGATTATAACATTCCACTTCATCCGAAGTACACCTATTGCTATAATGATGTTACAATAAGTGACTTAAATGAACTTATCGATTTGCTTGAAAAAGGAAAATCAACTTACAATAAAAATGATGGAATAAAACTTGATTTGTCATACCCAAAAAGAGTTTTGGAAGTCATAGGTGTTCCCCATACCGTAAGAGATGGCAAAATTGTTATCGATAAAGACCATTCTTATGCTTTACTTGTCACATTATCTAAAAAATTACCTGAAATGAAAACCACAATCGAAGCGGTAAATGCAGTTTCACCGGTTGAAATTAAAAATAAAGCACCCGCATATATCGGAACTCGTGTAGGTAGACCTGAAAAATCAAAAGAAAGACTGATGAGGCCTGCACCTCACGGATTAATTCCAATTGGAAATTATGGAGGTGCCAGAAGATTAGTTGCTACTGCAGCAAAAAAAGGTAGCATAAAAGTTGAGATTTCAAGAAGAAAATGCACTAATCCTGAATGTGGAATCAGTTCCTTCGGATCACTTTGTCCTAAATGTGGCCATCCAACTGAAATGGGAAAACCTTCCCAGAAGAGCATTCCTCTTGCAAGCATGCTTAAAAAGGCATCAGACAACGTTAAGGTCAGACGTGTCGATGAGGTCAAAGGTGTTGTGGGTATGATTTCAGAGTCAAAATTGCCTGAACCTATGGAAAAAGGAATACTTAGGGCCAAACATGAAGTGTTTACATTTAAAGACGGGACAATTCGTCACGACTCTACCGACTTGCCGTTAACCCATTTTATTCCAAGAGAAATAGGAGTTAGCGTTGAAAAACTTCATGAAATGGGCTATGAAAAAGACTGTTACGGCAATCCTATCGAAAATATTGACCAAATTGTAGAGCTTAGAGTGCAGGATATTGTAATATCAGACAACTGTGGAGAATATCTTTTAAGAACTGCACAGTTTATCGATGATGAACTTACAAGATATTATGATATGGAGCCATTTTATAATGTAAAAGAGAAAAGTGATTTGATTGGACATTTGGTAGCCGGACTTGCACCCCATACTTCAGCTGGAGTTTTAGGTAGAATTGTTGGTTTTACCAAAGCATTAGGTTGTTATGCTCATCCATATTTCCATTCTGCAAAACGTAGAAACTGTGACAGTGATGAAGATGCTGTGATGTTGCTTTTAGATGCCTTAATTAACTTTTCAAAGACATATTTACCTAACACTAGAGGAGGAAGTATGGATGCTCCTTTAGTTTTATCTTCAAGAATTGACCCTGAAGAGATAGATGACGAATCTCACAACCTTGACATTTTTGAAAGGTTCCCTGTTGAGTTTTATGAGGAAACCTACACTCCGCATAAACCTGCTGATGTATTGGAATACATTGACAATGTGGAGATGCATTTGGGTACTCCTGAGCAGTATGAAGGTTTAATGTTTTCCCATCATACTTCAAATATACATGCGGGACCTACAGTCTGTCTTTATAAACGTTTGCCTTCCATGAGAGAAAAAGTGGAAGCCCAAATTGCTCTTGCTGAAAGCATTAGGGCTGTTGACCAACGTGGTGTTGTTGAAAAGGTTTTATCTTCCCACTTTTTGCCCGACATTATGGGTAACTCAAGGGCATTTTCCAAACAGAAGGTCAGATGCACCAAGTGTGGTTCCAAATACAGAAGAATGCCTCTTACCGGAAAGTGCAAATGTGGAGGTAATTTAATTTTATCTGTTTCAAAAGGATCTGTTACCAAATATCTTGACATTTCAAGAGAACTGGTTAATCGTTATCCTGTATCACATTATCTTGAGCAGCGTTTGGAGATTCAGGAGTTTGGTATTAACTCCCTGTTTGAAAGTGATAAATCCAAGCAGAGTTCCTTGGATGTATTTTTCTAATACTTTTCAAATGCTCTCTCGGATTATCGATTTTTATAATTATAAATATAATATATTTCAGAGTATATGAATTATGTTCGTTTCAAGACGAACATTTTATATATTATGAAAAACCTAAGTATAATATAGATGTTCGTAACAATACGAACAATTTTTATACATGTGATTACAAATATTAATCCAGTTGAGAGACAACTCTCTCGAAGGATAATAAAATTTAATTAACTAGGAAAATGGTGTGAATTAAATGGAAAAAATTTCAGAATTAGGAAATAATCTACAAGAAACCGTTAAAATAAATGT
Source organism: Methanobrevibacter sp. (assembly GCF_017468685.1). Taxonomy (NCBI): domain Archaea; kingdom Methanobacteriati; phylum Methanobacteriota; class Methanobacteria; order Methanobacteriales; family Methanobacteriaceae; genus Methanobrevibacter; species Methanobrevibacter sp. The sequence continues at coordinate 595 of NZ_JAFUHT010000015.1, read as the reverse complement.
AGAAAAAAATAACGGTATTAAAGAAAGATTCAGTTATGAAAAATTAGTAAAATCATTAGTAATGGTTGAAACCCCATTCTTTGAATCTGATAAAATTGTGGCTACCGTAGTATCTCAATTATACGATGGAATTAAAACAAAAGAAATCAAAAAAATCGTACACGAATGTTTAGAAGATATCGACCCAGAAATTGCTAACAAATATTTAGCAAGCACTCAATTAAAAGTACGTACCTCAAGAGATACTATTGAAGCATTTGATTTATCAAGAATCGCTAACACCTTAATTGAAGAAACCGGTGCTAGCCAAGAAACCGCTTTCGAAATTGCTACTGAAACCTGGAAAGAACTCAAAAAATTAAATGTTGAATACTTGACCGCTCCAATGATTAGGGAAATGGTTAACACAAAATTAGTCGAATACGGATTAGAAGATTTAAGAAGCCGTTACACTCGTTTAGGTATTCCAGTATACAACATCACCTCTCTTATCGAAAACGGTAACAGAGATAACGCAAACATGATTCACAACCCAGAAAGTATTCACAAACATGTAGCAGACGAAGCATTAAAACAATATGCACTTTTAAAAATG
>NZ_JAFUHT010000014.1 GCF_017468685.1 Methanobrevibacter sp. | reverse complement strand
CCTTTCATATAATACCTCAATTATGTTAATTAATAATATTTTACTTTTTTAAATTATATATAATTAATAGCTACTTTTTCTTTTCATGAATATTAATTCAAAATATTTGTATAAAGTTGATTGAAAATATGCATAAGTGGTAGAACTTTTCGTGAGTTTCAATGAAACTATGTTCTCTAACCTCTTTTACAACATCCCCATCTTTAACATCACCAATCAACAAAGGAGAATCAGGATTATGCAACTTTTTGTTCCTTTTGACTAGCTTCATGTTGCTGTTGGCGTAACACACTTTAAATTATCTACTACTTTTTAGTGAATTTTGTTTCCACATTTAACAAACAAATATAACTTGTCAAATGCCTTACAAAAATTGGACATACAAACCATTAACCTATATAAAAATCTTAACTGTTATGAGATACTCATCAATTTTTCAATTATCCTAAGATTTTTTAATCTTATAATATAATAGATATAAAAAGTGTTTAAAAATAACTGATTTTGTAAAAACATTGTTTTGACAAGTTTCTACACATTTTGAGCAATGCCTGCACTTTTCAATATCCATCAGAATATAATCATCAAATGTTTGAATCAGATTAAAATCACATGCCTTTGCACATTCCCCACAACCAATACAATTTTTCCATACATTATACATACAAATCAAAATTATATTATGCTTAATATTATGTCGAATACCCCCATCATTTGAAGGCCAATATATGATATTACGATTACCTGCAGCGCTTTTAATTTTGTAGGATTGATTTTTTTAGATAGGTTAGCAGCATATCCAGATACAATAATGCTGGTTATTGTTAAAAATACGAATTGAAGCAAGTTGACATAACCTAATGAAAAATCCGGCAATCCTTGAACACCCCAACCTAAAACAATATAACAGATTACCCCTGCAAGTGTGGTTGCGATGCTTAATGCTGAAGTTGTTCCGATAGTATTTGTTATTGGATATCTCAAGTATGCCACGAAAATCGGTATGATAAATGCTCCTCCTGCGGGACCTATCAATCCGCTTGCAAGACCACATGCAAATGCAATAGAATAAAATAATCCTGCATCAGTTTTAATATTATCTAAAGAGGTAGGAGATTTTATTAAAACTAAAAATACTGTTGATACTATACATATTACACCAAACAAAATCTTTAAAACCTCAACATCTATGTATTGAGATATGACTGCACCCAGAATGGCACCTACAAAACCAAAGACCATCATTGGTTTTAGGTGCTGTTTTACTATTAGATTGTTTTGTTTGTGCTTTCGTGTACTGTTTATCATCGTGACACAGATAACTGCAAGACCTGTTGCAAAGGTAACCGTTAGGGACGTTTTAGGATCACATCCAATTGAGGTTAAAAGATAATATTGGATTGGAGTGATTACAATTCCACCGCCAATCCCCAAAAGGCCTGCCATGAAACCTGCAAAGCAACCTCCAATCAACAGCAAAACAACATAAAAAAGCAAATCCATTATTGCACCATGCGCCCTATTGAAATTTAAATCTTAATCAAATCTTTAAATTTTTGCACAGATTTCCTTAATTTCACCTTCTACTTCCTCAAGGTTAATTTCTTTTTGGGAAAGGTTGCTTTGAGCTATGTGTGAATTATATTCAAGTTCCCCAACGACAGATATGTCATCATCCAATTGTTCCAATACCAAATCTTTAGTATTTTCATCAATTTTATTCAATATTACCATATATTCTTTGGATGCCTCTTTTGATAATGATCCTATTTTATTTGCCAACAATATTGCATCGCTTGACGGGTCAACTATTGAAATGAGTTTGTCTGCAGACTCAATTACTCCTCTTCCAATGTGTTCTATTCCCGCTGAGGTGTCGACCAATATTACTTCATTGTCTTGTAATTCAATGTGATTTAGGAAGTCTCTTGTAAGATTTCCCATCGGACAGGCACAGCCTTCATCAGGGTCGTTGATTTTTCCGGATTCAATGAATCCTATATTTCCGTTCCATGTCACATAATCGGAAGGTAAATCTGATAATTTCATATTATCCAAAATATCTATTGAATCTGAGGCGGCGTCATCTTTCAGGTTGATTTTTTCTAAAACCATACCTTTAATTCCTACTTTTAAAATTTCACCCATTATCTTATCTCTTCCACCATAATATTCCATTAATGAAGTGTCTGCAACATCAACATTAAGCATCTTGTTCAATCCGAGGTTTCCCTCATCCATATCAATTATTAATACTTTATTGTTTTTTGACAATTCCTTTGCAATTAATGATATGAATGTGCTCTTTCCACATCCTCCTCTTCCATTGATAAATATTTTTTCTTTCATTTAGTTCACTTTCCATAATTTGTGTTTTAAATTATAAATAAACTACAATTAAAAGGTTTTGTAACAAAAAGGTAACAAAAATAATAAGTAACAGTGTGATATCCTCTTTAAAGTAATACTTTTTAAAAATATTTAAAGGAAAAGGTTTAAATTTAACAATAGGTGCAAAATGACAATTAAAAGAAAATTTGATAAACTGCCCCCATACTGTCAATTTGAAAAAAATCTGAATCTTATTAAAAACAAATGGACAGTATACATTTTAAGGGACATGATTCTTGGAAAAAAATATTTCAGCGATTTCAAAGAGGACAAGCCTGAACTGTCCAATAAAATCCTAACACAAAGACTTAAGGAACTGGAAGAAAACAACATCATCGAAAAAAACATCAAAGATAATGAAACATCATATCACCTGACTGAAAAAGGCCACAGGCTTCAAAACATATTATACGAACTCGCCATTTTCAATCTTGAAGAGGAATATCATGGCGAGGAACTGGAAAAAATTAAAAAAGAATTTGAACAGTTAAAATATGGGGAAAACCAAAAATGAATAATATTGCTTATCTTTTACTTGCAATTCTATTTGAAACCAGTGCACATCACTGTTAAAAGTTGCTGAAGGTTTCACTAAACCATTTGCCAACAATAGCATCAATCATATTATACATATTATCATTTTACTGTCTCAGCAACTGCCTAAAAACAGCACCAATAGGAGTTGCATATGCCATTTGGTCAGCATTGGGAATCGTGCTTGTGACAATTGTAGGGATTATCGCTTTCAAACAGACCCCTGATTGGGCTGCGATCCTTGGACTTTTACTTATCATTATAGGTGTAGGGGTGCTAAATCTATTCTCAAAAATGAGCTTACATTAATTATGAATTATTTTTTAAAAAAAAAAAACTAAAAGTCAAAACAACTTAGTTTGTAAATCCATATAGCTAGGTTCATTAACTTCCTTTACATCATCACTCTCTTTTACCTCACCAATCAGCAATGGCGAATTAGGATTATGCAACTTTTGGTTCTTTTTAACCAGCTTCATGTTGCTGTTGGCATAACACACTTTAAATTATCTACTAATTTTAGTGAAATTTGTTCTATACTATGCGGACAAAAAATGATTAAAAGTAGCAGAATTATCCACTACTTTTTAGTCAGATTGGTATTGTAGTTAACGAACAAATATTACTAATCAAATGCTCTCACACAAAGAACATACCAAAGAAATACCAAAGTAAACATTAAGATGACCTGCTATTTTGGGGAAAATAATTATATTTACAAAAGTCTCCAATAAAAAAAACTCCAAAAGTCTATAATAAAAATATCAAAAAGTATATAATAAAAAACTCCAAAAGTATATAATAAAAAACTCCAAAAGTATATAATAAAAAACTCCAAAAGTCTCCAAAAAAAATAATAAGTTGATTGAAATGGAAAGAAAATACCTAAAGCGTTACATGGACGATGATTTAGAAAGATATCTTAGAATGATTGGTGCAGTATTAATAGTTGGACCAAAATGGTGCGGAAAAACTACAACTGCCGAAAGACATGCAAAAAGTGTTATAAAATTACAAGACCCTAAAAGAAAAGAAACATATAAAATATGGGCAGAATTTGATCCTGACAGATTATTAGAAGGCAATAAACCTAAACTAATTGATGAATGGCAGATGGCACCTATCCTATGGGATGCAGTCCGAAATAGTGTTGATGAAATAGGAGGCGAAGGATTATACATTCTAACAGGTTCAACTGTTGTTGATGAATCAAAAATAATGCATTCCGGCACTGGAAGAATACACCGAGTCCTAATGAGACCCATGAGCCTATATGAAAGCATGGAATCAAATGGTAAAATATCATTAATGGAATTATTCAACAATCCTAATTTAGATATTAATGGAATAACTTCTGATTTGACAATTGATGAGTTAATATTTGCTGCATGTAGAGGGGGATGGCCAGAATCTGTTGTGAAAAAAGATAAAGAAGCACAATTATTTGTTGCCAAATCATATGTTCAAAATATTTGCAACACAGATATTTCCGCAATTGATGGAGTTAAAAGAAACCCTGATAAAGTGAGAACCCTCTTAAAATCTCTCGCAAGAAATAATTCAACGCTCGTTAATGATAAAACAATAATGGCAGATGTTAATGTAAATGAAAAAATGAGCAATGGAACATACTACTCATATATCAAAGCATTAAAAGACTTATTCGTTATAGAAGAGATAAGAGGATGGTCACCAGACATTAAATCAAAAACCTCAATGAGAACAAGAAACAAAAAAATATTTATAGACCCTTCAATCGCAATTGCTTCATTAAAAATGAGCCCCGAATCATGTGCTGATGATTTATTCTTGTTCGGATTTTTATTTGAAAATCTCTGCATTAGAGATTTAAGCATTTATACCAGCCCATTAGATGGAAATATCTATTATTACCATGACAAATCAGATATTGAAATTGACTGCGTAGTACATTTAAATGATAATAGATATGCATTAATTGAATGCAAATTAGGCAGTGAAAAAATTGATGAAGGTGCGAAAAACTTATTGAAAATCAACAAATTAATAGAAAAAAATGATGAACTAAACAATCCAAGTTTTTTAGCTGTTTTAACTGGAGGAGAAGTTGCATATACTCGCCCAGATGGTGTGAAAGTCATACCAATAGGTTGTCTAAAACAATGATTCATTTCTAAATTAATTTTTGTTATGAATCAATATAACTTGGTTCGAAAACTTCCTTTACATCATCACCATCTTTAACTTCCCCAATCAGCAATGGAGAATCTGGATTATGCAACTTCTGATTCCTTTTGACCAGCTTCATGTTAATGTTGGTATAACACACTTCAAAAATATCTACTACTTTTAGTGAAATTTATTCTATACTATTAAATCAAAACTCAATAGTTTCTGCCAACACCCAAAGCATTTAAAAAAAAAGGCAAATGAGAGATGAACTCTCATTGTTTTTTAATATTTTTATTTTTTATCCGGAGCGTTATAATTAACATAGTTGCTAACACGATGGCTAATCCATACATTACGGAGGCCATTGCATTCTGAATAATTATATCTGCAGTATTTACAACAATACTGTCTTGTCCCTCTATAGTGTCTAATTTTTGGAAGTAATCATAGACCTCCTGATGGAATTGTTCGTCTCCTGAATAATCAGGTGCATAGGTATCGACTGCAGTACTGATACCGCCCATAACTCCAAGAATTAGAATTATTCCAATGATTGCTGTACCCAATGAGGAACCTAATGTCTCACCAGTTGTAATAATACCAGATGCATTATTTTGGCCTTCAGCAGGAACATCGAATAATGCAACATCCGCTGCTAAAGCCATCATAAAACCAATACCTGTCCCAAGTAAAAACTGCCCCGGAATTAAATCCAGCATAGTTACATTTAATTTAAATTGATAACTTAAAATCAGACATCCGACAATAGATATTATGCATCCTACTGCCATGAGTGTCTTGTGATTCAGTTTTCCCATTAGTTTTGGAGCTGTCAATGAAAAAATAAACAAAGCCATAACAAATGGAAGTGAAGCCAAACCAGTATCGAATGGATTTAACTGCAATACACTTTGGAAAAACAGAACCATTACAAAAAATGTTCCAGATATTATAATATTATATAATAACTTAATAGATGTACCTATACGCAAATTTTTGTCTCTAAATAATTCAACATCAAGCAATGGCACCTTGCCTGACCTTTTTCTTTTGAGTTCAAACCATATAAAGATTGCCAAGACTATCAATCCCAAAATTATCTCAATTATACTGGCAGTAACATCCTTAGTCAGAGTCAAAATACCAAGCACAAGCAAAAGAAGACATATACCGGAAAGTATAGCACCAATAATATCAAGATCGCTTTTAGATTCAGTAGGTTTAAAATCAGGTATTTTATTTTGCATTACTAAAATAAATAAAATGAATATTAATTCAAATGCAAAAGTGTATCTCCAGCTGAAAAAAGTTGTAATAAGCCCACCAAGGAGTGGAGCTAAAATATCTGCAAGTCCTGCCATTACACCGAGAGTTGCCAAAGCAATTGTACGCTTTCTGCCGGAATATATTCCGCTTATTATTGAAACTATGGCAGGCAGCATTAATGCCGCAGCAACACCTTTAATCGCTGCCCATCCGACAAAAAACATTGTAACACTTGAACTTAATACTGCAGCAAATATTCCTATACCAAAAAGTGCAGCACCAATTACAAACAGTTTCTTTTTACCAACTATGTCCTGAAGTTTGGTACTGAACAGTATCAACGCAGCAGTGATAAGCGTACAAAACGACACAATCATTTGAATAGTACTAACATCAGCATTCAAATCAACAACAATTCGAGAAATGCTAACATTCATGAAGAAAGAGTCCAACACTATAATAAATGAAGCACAAGCCACAACTATTAAGGGAAACCAAGAATTATCGTTAGCCTTTTCATTCATATTTATTAATCCTCCAAAAAATTAATTTTAAAAAATATTTTAACATTCAAATTTAAACATGAACTTAATTTTATATTTGCTTTCCAAACGATTAAATTTTTGGATGGGATTTTTACATAATACTGCAAGAACACTACAATTCTGTAAGATTGATTTTCAAATGCATTCTGATGAACTTTAAATTATCCAAGGCCTAAGCTAATTTGAGCATCAATATAACTTGGCTCTGAAATTTCCTTTACAGCATCACCTATTAGAAATGGTGAGTCATGATTATGCAACTTTTGATTCCTTTTAATTAACTACATATTTGCTGTTGGCATATCAGTATATAAATTATCTACTAAAAATCGAAATTATCTATCAGTTTTTGCTCCAGCTCCTAAGAATCTTTATGGTTGAAGGTTAATTCTTCTACTATTTTTTGAGTATTAAATCCACTCTTGCGCTGATGTTGGTTTTTTCAGGTATCATAATATATTAATTTATTATGTATTATATATAAAATTATATTATTTAAAAAATATAAAAGTAATAATAATTTATATTATTACCTTTGAAATCAAAAATAGTTTCTTTTTAGAGTTATTACATGAGATTTTTGTTTTGAAGTTTTATTCTTCCATTTCATCAAGTTCTTTTTGAAGGTCGTGGATTTGCATTTCTTTGTAGAATCTTTCGAACTTACCTGTTTCAATAAGATATGCTGAAACTTCAAGAGCATCTCTATAGGTATAATTGGACTCTTTGATAATTTGCTTTTTATCTTCATCCATGTAGGATGAGGTATTATTAACATTGGCCATAGCTATTACAACCTGTATATAATAATTAATATAATATTTTATTATTTAAATTATATAAATTTATCATTAACATTGCTACAAATTTTATCTTGAAAGTAGATAGCTTCAAAACTATAATTTACATTAATGCATGATTAATTTAATTGACAGATGTTTTATTTCATTTAATTTAGTGAATTGAATTTCACATTAACGGCAAGGTTTTGTAAAATCAAATCTGATTTTAAATTGGGATATATATGCAAGAGTTTCAGAAACTGAATTTCAAATAGCTTAACCTCAATGTTAATGTTAATGTTAAATTGACTGCAATAGAATTAATTATATAATGTTTGTAACATATGTACAATTATCAAGAGTGATTAGCATGCCTATCTACAATATTGAAGATGAAAAGTTAACTCCTATCAGGAAAGTTAAATTTAAAAATGAAAGAGAATTACAAAGATTAACCGAAAACAATTTAGAAGAATTATTTGGTTTAAAATTTGTAGCAACTGAATTTCAAGTTGATAATTTAAGAATAGATACCTTAGCCTTCAATGAAGAGACTAACTCATTTGTTATAATTGAATATAAGAATGTTAAAAATTATAGTGTTATTGATCAAGGTTATAGTTATCTGTCATTATTGTTAAATAACAAAGCAGAATTCGTTTTAAAGTATAATCTTGTATTTAACACCGCATTATCAAAAGAAGAGTTTGATTTTACACAAACTAGTGTAATGTTTATTTCTCCAAACTACACTACTTACCAATTAAGGTCTGTTGAGTTTTCTGATATAGCTTTTGAGTTATGGAAGGTTGTTAAATATTCGAATGGGACAGTATTATTTGATAAAGTAAATGACACTAACACTACAGCTTCAATAAAACAAGTTACTAACTCTGATAATAAAAAACAGAAAGTTAATAAGGAAATTAAGAAATACACAGAAGAAGATACATTAGATGGCAAACCTGAAGATATAAAATCATTATACTATGATTTAAAAGAATTCATATTATCTAATTATGATGAAATAGAAATTAAACATTTGAAATATTACTTTGTTTTTAAAACAAATAATAGAATTGTTGCTTCGGTATCTGTTTTATCTAAATCTCTTAAATCATGGATTAACTTAGATGCAAATGAAATTAATGACCCTCAATCTAAAATTCGTGAAGTTTTTAATGTTGGCCATCATGGCGTAGGTAATTTTGAATTTGTACTTAAATCACAAGAAGATATAGATTACTTTGACATGTTATTTAAACAATCTTACGATGAAAAGATTTAAGTAGGTGTGGATAAATGAAAATAGTATCATGGAATTCTAATGGCTACTTTAGTGAAAGATTTCCTGCAATTCTTGAAGAAAAAGCGGATATTTACGTTATTCAAGAATGTGAGAATCCCGTAGTAATGGATTCAGAGGATTATACTGAATTTGCTTCTAATTATTTTTGGGTTGGGGATAATCAAAAATATGGTCTTGGAATATTTGCAAAAGATAATGTTAAAATAGAATTAGTGGATTTAGATGATAAAGGGCTTAGATATTTCATACCTGTTCGTGTTAATGATGATTTTAATCTTTTAGGTGTTTGGACTAATCCTAACATTGAAGGACGTAAAGAAATTTATTATCCTAAAGAAATTACTCGATATTATGAAGAACACAGGGATTCAGGATTTTTCAATGAAGAGATGATTATCTGTGGAGATTTTAATTGTGATGTAAGATTAGTTAATAAACAGCATGGTAAGAATGTTTATGAAATGATAGATAAGTTATCTGAGAAAGGGCTTGTAGATATATATCATTATTTGACTGGAGAGCAAGAAGGAAAGGAATCAATACCTACATTTTACTGGCGTAGAAATATTAATAGCCCATTTCACTTGGACCACATATTTTCTGCACCTGATAAAGTTAAAGATTTACTAATTGGAAATGCTGATAAATGGTTGAAAATAAGTGACCACATGCCACTTACCTTTGAAATTTAATTAGCCTACTTTAACTTTAACGGCAAGGTTTTGGAAAATGAATTTTGATTTGCTACCTTGATATATATGAAAGGGTTTCGGAAAGTGAGTTTTGAATAGGTGATGGTGGGTGTTAATGTTTTTTCAATTAAAATTTAATAATTTACCCAAACATACTCACAAATCCCATTAAATCAAGAAGCAAATGGATAATGTATACTACAACAATATTTTTTGTTTTTACATAGATTACTGGAAGGACAGACCATGCCACACCTAATGACAGAAGCAATTGGGGCAGATTAAAACCGTATGCTGGAATATGCAGCAATGAAAATAATAACTGTGAAACTACTATTCCAAGCAGAATTGCAACTTTACGGCCCAATGATTTGTATGTGGCATATAAGACCAGTACCAGCAGTATGAATTTAAACAGTTCCTCACCCATCAATTGTATAATCAGTGTAATGAACATTAGTGTTGCATTATTATTAATTGCAGAATCATTTGTACTGACTATGCCCATGCTGTTTAAAATAATGCCCATTAAGATATTTAAAGCAAATACTCCAATAATGCCTAAAATGATTGGTATGATGTCTCTTGCTTTAGGAATTCTAAAAATCATTGAGAGTTTGCCGTTTAAGGCATATGTAACTGGAATCAATGTTGCAAGACAGATTATCAATGCCTTAGGTATATCATATCCTTCAATAGGTATAACAAAAGGCGAAATAAATACTATTATGATTCCTAAAATCAACACCGAAATTTTTGAAGTTGTAAGCGAAGGATTTTCCTTATAAAATGGAATATCATATTCGGTGTCCTCAAATCTGAAAAATTCTGAACTCATTTTTTTTATTCTCCATTGTTTGAATTCAATATCCATTTCAAAATCAGCACATAAAAAAGATACCCAATTTCCTGATATTTTTTTATAAATTTTAAAATAATGAAATGGGGAGAGCTGAACTCCCTCTAATTTAAATAAAATTCAATAATCTTTTTAATATTACCATAATCCTAAAAGATGCATGAAAAATTGTGCAATATTGGTTGAAAGATGTGCTTCGATTGGTGCTGCAATAAGTGTCAGGCAAAATGCAAGAACCAATATTACTATACTTTGGATTAATGTCTTTTTTGTCTTTTCAAATGCATCGGAAGCACCGTTGGTGTCACTGCTTCTTAATGCCTTGATAAATCTCCAGATGAATAGGAAAAGTAATAAACCTGCTGTAGAGTCAAGAACCGTTCCTGTTATTTCAAATATTCCATGTGGAATCAGGTAAAGTATATACATGATGCCTCCATGAGGTAGTATCTTAGCGAAGAGTGGTCCCATCATTCCTATGCTATAACCATTGTATATAATCATTACAATTGCTAAAATTCCAAAGAATATTGATCCTATGTATGTCATAAGCCCTGAAGATTCATTGTGGATAAATAGCTCCAAAGCACTGCTATCTGGACCAAGTGTACTTACTGCAGTTGCATTAGTGGGCATATTTGCCACTTTAGGCGCCATCATAATCCATGTGGCAATGAATACTATAATAAATAAAGCATATAATCCTATTATCAATTTTTTGTTTTCTTTTAAGGTTTCGACAACCAGCTCTTTGATATTCATGAGTCTATATATTATATATATTATTATATAAAATGTTCCATATTTTTTATATACAAAAGAATTTATTCATTGGTGATGGTGGTGTTAATGTTATTTATGGAAATTCACTTGCTATTTCATGATACTTATCGCTGACAATAGCTACAAAGTCGGTTATTTTGCCTGTGACTTCTAATGTGTCAATGTCAACTTCTTGGAGATAACATATACTGTTAATGTCTTCAGGGTCATCTGTTTCTGCAATACTGTACCATCCCATAATCTTTATCGGTTTATCTTTTGGAAATTTTTTTAAAACTTCAATTGCTTCGCCACAATTCATGTTATCACCTTAAATGGAATATAAATCTGTAAATATCCAGGATGGATCAATAGCTATGACATTTCCATCTTCACACCAGATTGACCTTACATTACCTGAAGTTGTATCTGCTACTGCAGCAGGATCACGGTTAATCCAGTTTCCTCCAGTATGTTTTTTATGTCTTAATCTTAATCTGATGTGGCCAGTTCCTGAAACTCTGCATTTGACATGGACAAACTGCACATCATAACCTAATGATTTAGCTAGTCGGATAAGTCAGAGAGATTACTCTCT